>WSNH01000138.1 GCA_013316135.1 Clostridia bacterium | reverse complement strand
AGTGTATCACTCATATTATATGCTTGTCAATAATTTATTTCATATTATTATGGCAAAATATGCCAATTAGTACAAAAATTCATTTTAGATTGATAATTTTTTAACAATGAGATTTCTCCACTTCGGTCGAAATGACATAACTATTCTTAATTACCTCCGCTATCTTTTCCGCAAATAACCTGCTTCCCTTTGCGTTGGGATGAACGCCGTCTGCAAAAAGTTCTTTTTTATCTACAAAGCAAATTCGCAGCGTCTCAACACATTCTACCCCAATCGTCGTCGCAACAAATCTAACGCACGGACATACTTCGTCTTCTATAACGTCTTTTCTCAATTTATACAATACCTTCTCTCCTGATTCAAACACCGGAGTGGGAACAACCGCATAAACTTTGGGAGAAGACTTAAGCGATAAATAACTGCGAATAATTTCGCCGTAATCAGCAACAAACGCTGATTTGTCCCAATTATTTTCTTTGGAATCATTGGCGCCAAGTAGCAATACCACGACGTCGGGATCAAAATCAAGACTTTGCTTATATACCTTTTCGTTTACCAGCGGATAATCTGCATTCTTGATAGCAGTCCTGTTGGTGTAACCAAAATTGTTTACGCAATAATTTTCCCCTAGCAAGTCGCCAAGTACGGTTGGATAATTGTTCTTGCGCCAATTTGCAATCATACAGCCGTACGTAATACTATCTCCTACGCAAGCCACTTTGATTTGATTGTCTTTTGCCCTCTTCATTGGGTGATAAAAACTCAAAAGCCCAAAATTGTATAATAACAATACTATTATGCCGGCGCACGCCAAAAGCGCAAAGATTGCAATCGCAATTATTATTCCTACCATAATACTCTCCATATATTTTATTATTTGCCAATTTAGGATAGAGATTTCTCAAATACGCTTCGCTCCAGTAGTGGGAAAGAGGTTTTATATTTTTGTCACATTGAGCGTAATCGAGAGGTCTCCATCCGTATAAAACACCACGCCGCCTGTGGCTGGGGCTTCCGTCAAGGAGACGCCAAGTAAGCCAAGTAAACGGTTGAGATTTTTCCACTCCACTGCGTCTCGGTCGAAATGACGTCGTGAGGCTTGAGAGTTCTCCGCTCCACTTCGCTATGTCCAAAATGGCAGATTAGTATGTAAGCGTCGATTAAGTATTAGTGTACGAGCGGCAATGACAAATGTAGCAAAAAGAAAAATAGCGTGAATTTCTCACGCTATAACACCTTTGACAAAAAGTCCTTGAGTCTTTCATTCTTTGGACTGTTAAAAAGTTCTTCGGGAGTATTTTCTTCTACTATATTACCGCCATCCAAAAAAAGCACCCTATTTGCGACTTCTTTCGCAAAGCCCATTTCGTGAGTAACTATGACCATCGTCATACCCTCGTCCGCAAGGTCTTTGATAAGTGAAAGTACTTCGCCGACCATCTCCGGGTCAAGCGCAGAAGTCGGCTCGTCAAATAGCATTACTTCGGGATCCATCACCAGCGCTCTTGCGATGGCAACTCTTTGCTTTTGTCCGCCGGAAAGTTTGGACGGATACTCGTCCTTCTTGTCAAGCAAACCTATTCTCTCAAGCAACTTCAGCGCCTTGTAAGTCGCATCTTCTTTGCTCTTGAGTTTTAATTGAACAGGAGAGAGTATCATATTCTGCAATATAGTCAAATTGTTGAAAAGATTGAAATGTTGGAATACCATACCCACGCGCTGTCTTGCCTTATTGATATTGACGCCGTATCTGTCTTTGTAAGCTTTGACTGCCTTGACAAATTCTATGCCCTCGCGTTTTTTGAGTCTGTCTCCCGACTTTATTTGCTTCAAAACTTTGTCGGACATATTCTCAAGCGTATCACCGTCGACGAGTCGGATTGCGTCGTCATATTTGAGTTTGTCTTTTTCGCCCTTGCCGAGCATAGACTTGATTTCTTCAATCATAAGTCGTTTATAAGTATTAGACTTGACAAGAATACTCTTGTGAAGATATGGATCAACCGGAGTCATTATACTTGCATCAAGCCATACTTCACCGTAAGTCGGTTCTTCAAGCAAGTTCATACATCTGAGCAACGTGCTTTTACCGCTGCCCGACGGACCAATGACGGCTACCTTTTCGCCTTTCTTGATTGCACAGGATATGCCATTGAGCACCTTAAGTTGTCCGAAATACTTGTAGACATTCTGTACGTCAATCACTACGCCAATTCCGGTATTGACTATATCTTCGGAGACGTAAACAAGGTTTTTACAACAATCGTCTTTGAAATCGTTTTTGTTATCTTCTGTCACTTGCTCTCATCCTCCTCTCAATCAATTTTACAATAAGCGTAATGATATACACAATTACCAAATAGCACAACGCAAGCACTATGTACGGTATGAAATAATCATACGTTGCCGATCCGATTTGCTGAAAGGCTTTCGTCAAATCTATCACCGTAATAAACGACGCCACCGAAGTCTCTTTGACAAGAGATATAAATTCGTTGCCGAGCGTAGGCAGGATATTCTTTACGGCTTGCGGTATGATAATTTTGACCATTGTCCTACCGTAGCCCATTCCCAGCGCCCTGCCAGCTTCCATCTGCCCCTTGTCGACAGACAGAATACCGCTTCGCATTATCTCGCAAACATACGCTCCGCTGTTCATACCAAAAGCAATGATTGCCACTACGAGCGCAGGTATTTTTGCTAATCCAATGAGCGGGAATAATACATAATACATAAGAAGCAATTGAACTACCATAGGCGTACCTCTAAATAGTCCAACGTATATGTCGGTCAACTTGGAAAATATCTTTGCGCCTTTGGTGTTTTGCGGCACTACTTTGGTCACGGCAAGCAAAGTGCCAAGGACTATGCCGATAACAAGTCCCACGACAGCAATAATGAGGGTATGTTCCAAGCCGGTCAATACCCTCGTGTATCCGCGATTGACTACGAATTCATTGCGGAAGATTTCCCACGATGCCTTTAAATCTATTGACATTATTGTCCGCTAACTGCCTCGCCGCTGGCTTCGCTTTTCTTGGTTGCGAGTTCTGCCAAGATCTTTTCAACGTCAGCCTTGTTCTTGCAATCGTTGAAAGTCGTGTCTTTTGACAAGCATATGATTACTTGAGTTGCGTCATAGTAAGAATTGGAGAATTTTACGCTCTTTGCGCGCTCTTCGCTCCAAGTCAAAGCGGCTGCGCCGATATCGGACTGTCCGTTGCCTACGTTGAGGACGATTGAATCAAAGTCCATATTATTGATAACGAGATCGTATCCATTCGCCGCGCAAAACATTGACATTACTTCAAGATCGTATCCCTCATAACCGTCTCCGCTGACATTCTCAAACGGCGGGAAATCCGCGCTGGTAGCAACCGTCAAAGGATTCTTTGGATTGGTTGCGGAATAAATGACTTTCTTCTCATTTGTGCCTTGTATATATTTGTTTTGAAGATCCTTCAATTCAGTGGCATTATCACTCAAAAACTTGTTGAGTTTATCCATAATACCCTTGGTATCATTGGGATTGACTGCAAAACAATACACCTCTTCAGTCAAATTGATATCAACTACTTTCACTCTCTTGCCAATCTTTGCCGCAATGGATTTTGCAGGAGCAATATCGGTGATGACGTAATCTATTCTGCCGCTGAGCATATCTTGTACTGCAAGCATTGCGTTGGTGTAAGATACCGGCGTGAGATTTTTGTAGTCTTCCGTATAAGATTGTCCGGTTGTGCAGGATTGAAAACCTACTTTGATTTCCGTCTTGTCTAAATTGTTGAACTCATCGCTCGTGGTGTCACAACCGGCGAATGCCATACAAGTTACGCCCACGATTGCAATTACCAAAAGAGTTATCAAAACTTTCTTTTTCATAACGTGTTACCTCTTATAAATTTGTCGTATTATTATTCTAGCACCGTTTTTTATAGTATGCAAGCACTTTTATTCATGAA
>WSNH01000137.1 GCA_013316135.1 Clostridia bacterium | reverse complement strand
TAATAGTAAGCGACAAGCAAGCCTTTGAGACGGCGAAGAAGATGGTGGACTTGAGAGACGATCAGATAGAGAGATATGAAGACCTTATCAAAGAGCAACGCGCTATGAGAAGCAAGAAGTAAGAACAAATCAAAAAGACAAAAGTCGGGAATTATTCCTACCTTTTGTCTTTTTATCCTTGTGACATAGAATAAAGTACATTTGACTACGATTTAGGTGACAAAATTTATTATTGGATTTTGCTTTGCTATCGCTACACTTAGAATGACGAGTCTAAGGCGTAAGTTTCACTTTATACGTGTCACTTTGAGCGTAGTGTAACGTAGTCGAATAGTCTATAAGCGTTATTAAGAGATTGAGGCTCAAAAAAATTTAAAAACTTTTTTCAAAATAATTGACATATCAACAAATATGGGCATATAATCAAAATATAAACGAGGATTGAGAGAAGTAATTGAACTCAACTGCGCACAGTGAATTGGGGATAGTGAAAACCCAACCGTAGTCTTCAATGAATAACACTCAGGAGCGCAAACCCAAATCGCAAGAGAGTAGGGGAGACGGGGCGGCCCGTTACAGCCGTAACTTTTGTCAGAAAGTAAAAAGTGATTGATATACCCATATCAATAAGTTAGGTGGCACCGCGGAAAACAGCATTCGTCCTAAAATAAGGAATAATGCTGTATTTTTTATTTGGAGGTACACTATGTGTTCAATTATGGGTTATGACGGCAAAGACATTGCAGGAGAAGAGTTCAAAAAGGCTCTCGACGCAACAATTTCAAGAGGTCCTGACGATACGAGGATTGTCGAGACCAAATCTAGCATTTTAGGTTTTCACAGACTTGCAATTATGGGCTTGACCGCGGAGGGGATGCAACCTTTTTCATTGGGCGACGATTATTGCGTTTGCAACGGCGAGATTTATTGCTTTAGACCAATCAAGGAGAAATTAAAAACAAAATATATTTTTAAGTCGGATAGCGATTGCGAAATAATATTGCCGTTATACCGCGAGATGGGACTTGATATGTTCAAAAGTCTTGACAGCGAATTTGCGCTTGTTATTTATGACAGCAAAAAAGACAGCCTCATTGCAGGCAGAGACCCGATAGGAATACGCCCATTGTTTTACGGATATAGCAAATCGGGCAAGATTGCGTTTGCAAGCGAGGCAAAAAACCTTATGCCTTTGTGCGACAAAGTTATGCCTTTTCCGCCGGGACATTATTATGCGGACGGTGAGTTTGTGAGATACGCAGATCCTACGGCTGTTGACGAATATGTCAAGGACGATCTGGAGACTATATGCAAAAACATTCACGACAAACTTGTCGCGGGCATAGAAAAACGCCTTGATTCCGACGCGCCGCTGGGATTCTTGCTTTCTGGCGGCTTGGACAGTTCGCTGGTATGTTCTGTATCGCAGAAGTTGCTCGGCAAGCCGATACGTACGTTTGCTATAGGTATGAGTGAAGACGCAATAGATCTCAAGTACGCAAAGGAAGTCGCAGAATATATTGGCAGTGACCACAGTGAAATAATTATTACAAAAGACGATGTGCTCGGCGCGGTAGACAAAGTAATTCAGGTGCTTGAGACCTTTGATATTACCACAGTAAGAGCAAGCATAGGTATGTATCTAATATGTAAGGCAATTCACGAGCGTACTGACGTGAGAGTGCTTATGACCGGAGAGATAAGCGACGAACTTTTTGGTTATAAATATACAGACTTTGCGCCGTCTGCCGAAGAGTTCCAAAAAGAAGCCGTAAAGAGAATCAGCGAACTTTATATGTATGACGTATTGCGCGCCGACAGATGTATTTCGGCAAACTCGCTTGAGGCTCGAGTGCCGTTTGGTGATCTCGACTTCGTCAAATACGTTATGGCTATTGATCCCGCTAAAAAACTTAACACATACGGCAAGGGTAAATATCTACTAAGGCGCGCATTTGAAGGCGATTATCTGCCGCAGAGTATTTTATATAGAGAAAAGGCTGCGTTTTCCGACGCGGTAGGTCATTCGATGGTGGATTATATCAAAGAATACGCCAACGCTCTTTATAGCGACGAGGAATTTGAGCAAAAGCGTAAGAAGTTTGCATATCACGCGATGCCGTTTACAAAAGAGAGCCTAATGTATAGAGAAATTTTTGAAAAGTATTATCCAGGGCAGGCGGAAATGATAGTAGACTTTTGGATGCCCAACAAGTCGTGGAAAGGTTGCGATGTCGACGACCCATCCGCGAGAGTTTTGTCTAACTACGGAGCGTCGGGGAAATAGGTCAACTTAATTATTATTAAAAATATTATAGGATTTTTGTTTTGAGCGACGTATAATTCAATTGTACGGAAGAAAAGCGAGGAGAATATGGCAGAAAAATTTTCCGATTGGCTGGAAAAACTCAAATCTAAAGTCGATATTGCGGAGATAATCTCTCCGTACGTTTCCTTGCAAGCCAAAGGCAGTAAGAAGTGGGCGTGCTGTCCTTTTCATCATGAAAAAACCCCATCGTTTTGTCTATACGAGCAGTCGCAGACATATCATTGTTTTGGTTGCGGCGTCGGCGGTGACGCCATAACTTTTGTGCAGGAAATTGAGCATACCGATTTTATGGGCGCGGTAAAGATAATTGCCGATAAATACCGCGTTCCCATTCCGGATTTTTCACACAACGACAAGGGCGCGGAAATCAAAAGGCATAAGGACAAACTCTTTGAGATGATGAGAGATACTGCAAATTATTTCCATCAAAATCTTAAGTCAGATGCAGGCCGACAGGCAAGGGAGTATCTTGCCAAGAGAGGAATCTCAATGCAGACTGCTACTATCTTCGGTATGGGATATTCACTCGGCAGGAATCAACTTATAGCCTATCTCGCTTCCAAGGGATATTCAAAAGAGAATATGCAAGAGGCAGGACTTGTTGATACTACGCAAAGCGGCGCCGTGGTCGACACTATGGCAGGCAGACTTATCGTGCCGATAATCAACAATATCAAGAAGGTCGTTGCTTTTGGCGGAAGAGTGCTCGACGACAGTAAACCTAAATATAAAAATACCCGAGACACAGTGCTTTTCAATAAGTCGCGCGAGATATTCGGTCAACATTCCATCAAGCGTCTTAATTTGGAGACGGCAGTCAAAGAACTTATTGTCGTCGAAGGATATATGGATGTGATTTCGCTTTTTCAAAGCGGAGTTAAAAATGCAGTCGCGTCAATGGGTACTTCGCTTACGCAGGACCAAGCAAAACTTATCAAGAGATATGTAGATAAAGTCATAATTTGCTACGACGGTGATAGCGCGGGACAAAACGCGACTATGAGGGGACTTGATATACTCTATAATCACGGACTTGACGTGAGAGTGGTCAGTCTTCCCGACAACCTTGACCCCGACGAATATGTTCGCAAATATGGCAAAGACAGTTATCTTAAAATGCTTATCGAGGCAAAACCGCTCTTTGAGCACAAACTATCTACGCTCGCCAAGTCATACGACTTGATGTCTCCTCAGGAAAAAGGTAAGTATGCCGTCGAAGCAATGAAGATAATCAAGCCGCTTGGAGACCCGGCTATGATAGAGGCGTATATAGGTTATGTCGCAAAACTTACGGGGCTGCCGAGCGACACGTTGAGAAGGCAGTTGGACGTGAGCGAAGCGGTAGTGACCGTCATAAAGCAAGAGACGTCCAAGATAAGTATGTCGGCATTTGACAGGGCAGTGCGCTATGTGTTGTTCGGTCTGTTCAACGGAGTGGAAGGAGTGAAGTGCGACAAAGACTTGTCTCAATATATCATTGATAAAAATCAAAGAACTTTATATGATTTATATCGTTCAAAATGCGCTACTCAAGAGAATACTCTAGAAGAATTGACATCGCAGGAAGAGGACAATCCTGAGATAAAAGCAATACTCGACGAGGGAAGCAAAATAGGCGACGAAACGGCTTTGAAGTATTTTGACGATTGTGTGGCAAAAATAATAAAAGATGGCGAGAAGAAAAGAAAAAGAGAGTTGACAAAGGCTAT
>WSNH01000136.1 GCA_013316135.1 Clostridia bacterium | reverse complement strand
AACTATTTTGAGGTGTATAATGTTAGTAAATTGGTCTAATGATTGGATACAAGTAGTTGATAACTTAAATGACGTAGTTATTGACGATTTTGATTATGAAAATGGAATACTCGGCCAGGTAACGCAAAAACATTGTGTGAAATGCATTGCTGTAAATCAATGTTGGTTTGCGAATGAGAAAAATAAAAAGCCGGAGTCTATGGAATATTCGCTTGAACAGATTTTGAACGATAGTAAAAACAAAATAGGTCTTTATCACTTTAATTGTCATTGTCAAGAGATAGATATTCTTACGCCAACTGAAAAAGATATTAAACTTATATGTCCAGAAGGTAAAGTTGGTTGGTTATTTAGAGATAAATCGGATTGGATTCGTAGACTTGGTTATGAGCCAAATGAAAAGTTCGTAGATTATATTAAAGGCTTAGTAATAAAGAACTATTGTTTGGGGCAGTATAAGATTAATGGTATTTCTAAATATGGTGTCGAAATCGCCGTATTTATAGATATAGAAGGTAGAGGAGAAGAGGCGAATAGGATATTTGTAGCGAAGTCTGGTTGGATGGTGTTTTCCAACGGAAAGTTAAAATGCAATACGTTTTTATCAGGGAGGACATAATGAAAATATTTGATAAAGTAAAAATTTTGGTGTCAAATCCAGAGTACGAAAAAAATGGCATATTCAAAGGAATGGTGGGGACCATCATTGAGGCGCATATAAGATTTAGAAGTTTTCAAGTTGCATTTATAGACCCGAATCAAGTTGTTGACGAGAATGACGATATGCTTGGACTTAGAGACGAAATAGTAGAGTATATACACGTCAAAGACATGGAAGTTGTTGAAGAAAGCGACTGTACTGACGAATTCATATTTAACGATTTGCCAAATAAAGATATTCGTTGGTTTTGCAAAGTCGAGGATGGCTATATCAAAAATTTAAAAGGCGAGAAGTTAAATAAGATTGCGTATGATTATGATAGTTAAACGAGAAAATTAACCGCGAAATTTAATAAAAAGCCTTAAACGTATATCGTTTAAGGCTTTTTATGGTGGAAGTTATAGGGCTCGAACCTATGACCCTCTGCTTGTAAGGCAGATGCTCTCCCAACTGAGCTAAACTTCCAGTTTTTGATTGCCTATTGATTTTAGCATAATACAAAAGTGATGTCAAATGATTTTAAATATTTTCTTGACAGTATATAAAAAATTTAATAAACTATAATTATCGGTGAGGTATAATATGGTAAAGGCAATGTTTAGTATATTGGTGGTATTTCTCGTAATCATAATAATATTGTTGTGCGTGGGGTATTGGTTTTTTAATTATACCACATTAGAGAAATTGGGATACGCCGACGTTGAGATTGCAGAGACAGAGTTGCCTAACGGTGAAAAGGTATCTGTTACGCCGCGCAGTATAGGCATCGAAAATATGACTATGAAAGAATTGCTCAATTGGTTTAAGGACAGATTGCAATCGGGCAAAACTTCCTAATAGTTGGATAATATCTAAAGTGTGACGTCATTTTGACCGTAGCGGAAAATCTCTACCATAGGAATGGCGTTTTTATTTTGCAGTATTCAGCAATTCAATCAGATAGGGGATAGTTTTTTCAAATTTCAATCCGTACCAATGCGCTTTATCAAGACTTGTAACTTCGACAGTTTTTTGCGTGTACTTGACTGCCAAGTCTAGACTTTGTGGCAAGTCTAGGTTATTTGCAAGCGCTCCGGTGAGCGTCGATGCAAAGACGTCGCCGCTTCCCAAGAAATCCCCCTTTACTTCTTGCGTATCAATAAATTTTATTTCGTTGCCGTCGCAGTAAGCAAGGAGCATACCTGTCTTTGTCCTTATTCCCGTAATTACAAACCGTTTAATGCCTTTAGCGACAAGACCTTTGCATATCTTCAAGATACTATCTTTTGTTTGTATTGGAGAATATTTAGTATCTGACAAAAGGCAGGCTTCGCTTAAGTTGGGAAGAGCAATATAACTTTTCTTGCACAGAATAGCTATACTTTGCGAAAAGTTATTAGTGATACCGTCGTAGTATTTGCCGTTTTCCGCCATAGCCGGATCGACGATAAGTTGGGCGTTGGGGTAGAGATTGCATACTTCTTCTGCTACTTCGGCTGCCGCGCTTGAACCTAAGTATCCTAAGTATATAAAGTCAAAGTCGATGTCAAGTGATTTATAATGCTTTACAGCAGGTACGATATTGTCTTTGAGGTCAATATAGGTGTATCCTTTAAATCCGCTTGTGTGAGTTGAGAGCAGGGCAATAGGTATAGACACCGTCTCTATACCCATTGCGGAAATTATCGGCAAGGCTACGCTCAACGAACATTGTCCAAATGACGAATAATCTTGAATTGTCAATACCTTTTTATCTTTCATAAACGCTGTTTACCTTTTATTGCTACTGCAACCCTTCGTTGTTTTTAGACGGTTTATCATCCTGCAAGTTTTCTTGTGTCGAAGCGTCGTTGCTTGACGCGTCTTGTGCAGTCGAATTGTCCATTGTGGCTGATGAAGATACTTGAGGCGTGCGGTTGTAGATTTTCTCAAATACTCGCTTAAGTTGGCAAGCGTATAGCAACACTGTTGCTACCGCTGCGGATATTGTGCCTTGCAAGATATTAAAAGGCAAGTTGACGACGCCTCCAGTCCAACTGTCTTCTGCGAGCAACAATCCTTCGGCAAGGAAATAACCCAGCGCCATTTCTAAGCCGCCGACAATGCTTCCCAAGCAAAAAAACATTGATTGAGGGACTTGTTTTTTGATTGCTTTAGAGATTATTCTGAATAAAAGTCCTGTTATAACACCTTCTAAAGCCTTTATTAATAAGGTAAATGGGGCATAAGCCATATATCCCAAAATGATGTCGCCGAGCATTGCGCCCAACGCGCCGGTGATTAAAGCGGGGATAGGACCTAGAAGACAAGCAGACATAAATATGGGAATGTCTCCGAAGTTGTAATATCCCGACGCAAGCGGAACGCTTGCAAGAGTTAGGGCGGTAGTCAAAGCCGTCATCAATGCTGTGAACACGATAAGACGTATTCTCTTTGCTCTTTTGGTGGAATCCATAGTTTGCTCCTTCTAGGGCAAAACAAAGCGTCAAAATAACGCAACTTAAGTTGCAATTAAATCTAATCTTTCCCATTCTGACTTTACAGGCGGTTACGGGATCTCACCGTATCGGCTGTTGGGGCTGTTGGACTCGTTCGCTCAAAGGCGACATTACCACCGGTCAGCATTTCGCTTGCCCAAAGATTGTTTTTTCTTAATAATAACGCCAAGCCGACTTGTTGTCAAGTGACTTGGCGAAAGTTTTTTAAAATATTTTTCACCAATTTCTTCTACTTTTCTCTGCTTTCAAATTCTTTTACGGCGGAGTATGTCTTAAATGCCAAGAACTTTGCGCCTTTGGAGTTGAAGTGTAGCATATCTTCCGAATATAACGAAGTTTTTCCTTGCGTAATATTGTATAAGTCAATATATGGGATTTGATATTCGCTCAAAATTTCTTTTTGTATTTTGACGATTTTTAAGAGGTTTTCGTAAGAAAAATCAAATTCGCGCAAGTTGGTATCCACATACGCCATAGGGCTTGTCATTGCGATAATTTGAGGTTTGCTCTTAAGATTGATGATACTGTTGATAATAGATCTATATGCGTTGGAAAAATCTGCTTCGTTTGTAAAATTTTTTTGTCTGGCATCATTGGTACCAAGCAACATTATTACGTAATTTGGCGAGTATTGTTCGAGCAGACTCAAAGCGGGAAGGTTGAAATAACACTTGGCGCTGTGGCGGTTGAGCGCATAACCGGCAAAACCTAAATTAACCACATCAAAGTTTTTGCCAAGCAGTTTGGCGAGTCGAGCAGGGTAACTCTCGACTTTTCTATTGAGGAGCGTCGTACCGTAGGTCAGGCTATCACCCACGCAAGCAACTTTAATCCCCTCAAAATTTACATTTACGCAAGGTATCCTCATAACTTTTCTCCATAGATTTAAATGAATAATTCTATAT
>WSNH01000135.1 GCA_013316135.1 Clostridia bacterium | reverse complement strand
GTATAATATACAAAATATTTTGAGGCGATATGAGAGTAAATGGCTGTTTTATTAGATAATGTTACATATTCTTATAATATTAACGACACTCACCGTATTGACGCAGTCAAAGGACTTTCGTTGCATATTCAGGAAGGAACTTTCGTCGCGCTTGTCGGACACAACGGCAGCGGAAAGAGTACGCTTGCCAAGTTGCTCAACGGACTTTTGCTGCCGTCGAGCGGCGAAGTCAAGATATTTGGCAATTCCACTCTTGATCCAAACAAGATTTACGAGATAAGAAAGGACGTCGGTATGGTCTTTCAAAATCCCGACAATCAGATGATAGCCTCCATAGTAGAAGACGACGTGGCGTTTGGTCCGGAAAACCTTGGCGTTGAGAGAGAGGAAATTATTCGCAGAGTCGAGTGGGCGCTATCCAAAGTGGGAATGCTTGAATATCGCAAACGTACCCCATTCAAAATGAGCGGAGGACAAAAACAGCGCTTGGCTATTGCCGGAGTGCTTGCTATTAAGCCTAAAATTTTGGTGCTTGACGAATCTACGGCAATGCTCGATCCGCAAGGGCGAAGCGAGGTGCTAAAAGTCGCGCATGAACTCAATAAGCAGGACGGCATTACCGTCATCCATATCACGCATTTTATGGAAGAGGCTTTGGGCGCGGACAGGCTTATCGTAATGAACGGCGGACACGTCGCTTTTGACGGAACTCCGAGAGAAGTATTCAAGAATTATGAAGAACTCAAGGCTATCAAACTTGCAGTGCCTTGGGAGACTCAAATGGCTATATCTTTGCAAAAAGCAGGCGTAGACGTGGGCGAGGGAATAGTAAACCAGGAGGAACTTGTGGAGAGATTATGCCAATTGTTATAAAGAATCTTACGTTTACTTACAGCGCCAAGACGCCTTATGAAAAGAAAGCGCTTGATAATATAAATTTGCAGATCAACGAAGGGGATTTTCTTGGTATTATAGGTCATACCGGAAGCGGAAAATCAACTTTTATACAGCATATCAACGGACTTATCAAACCGCAGGAAGGCGAGATTGAGATATTTGATTTAAAACTCACTCCTGCAAAAAGACCAAAAGTAGATTTGCGGGCTTTGAGGAGCGGCGTCGGAATGGTCTTTCAATATCCCGAATATCAACTTTTTGCCGATACGGTAGAGAAGGACGTGGCTTTTGGACCTAAGAATTTGGGGCTTAGCGCAGACGAAGTCGCAAAGAGAGTAAAAAATGCAATTGAGATTGTGGGACTTGATTACGAGGCAGTCAAAGACAGAGCGCCGTTTGAACTTTCGGGCGGTCAAAAACGCAGAGTCGCAATTGCGGGAATTATAGCAATGCAACCCAAGATGTTAATACTCGACGAGCCGACTGCGGGGCTGGATCCATTCGGTAAGGAGCAAATTCTCAATCTTATAAAGTATCTCAAGACGCATTGTTCGCCTACGATAGTCGTTATTTCTCACGATATTGACGAGATTACTCGTTTTGCCAACAGGATAGTAGTGTTCAACGACTCGCATATTGTCTACGACGAGCCTATGCAACAACTTTTCAAGCATTCGGAGCATTTGCAGGAAATGGGGCTTGATATACCAAGAGCAGTCAAAGTCGTCAACGCTTTGCGCGAGCGCGGAATTGACCTCGGGGACGAAATAGTTACGGCAGAGGATCTGCTTAAAGCGATAATTACAAGATATAATGCAACTCATTCTACGAATATTGACGAGAACGCAGGAGTGTTCGATATGTATGATTTCTCTCAAAAGTGGCTGACGTCAGAAGAGAGAGAAGCGTTGGGACTTATCACTGTTCCGAAGGACGATACAAACGTCGACAATAAGGCGCGCAAGTCTACAAAAAAATTCGGATTGAAAAGCGAGAAGAAGAATAAGTCTATAAAAAAAGAGGCTGCGTCAAAGAATAAAGTCAAGGAGGATGAAGAGTGAGAGATATTTCTTTTGGACAGTATTATCCCGTCAAATCTTTCATTCACAGTATCGACGCAAGAATAAAGATATTGGTGACTTTGTTATATATGGTATCGGTATTCTTTATCGTATCGTATACTGCGTTTTTCTGTATGTTTACCCTTTTGACGATAATAATTGCTATCTCTCACGTTCCTTATAGGATTGTATTGAGGAGTATCAAAGGTTTGCTTTTCCTATTGATTTTTACGGCAATAATCAATATATTTTTTACTTCGTCAGGCAACTCGCTTTTGTCTTTTAATATCGGAAAACTTGTCATTAGTATAACTGATCAAGGCATAAATTTTGCCATCAAGATGGCGTTGAGATTTTCCTTGCTCGTCTTGGGGTCTTCTATATTGACATTTACTACCACGCCAACAGAACTTACCGACGCGTTGGAAGTGCTTTTGAAGCCGTTGACTTATATAAAAATTCCGGTGCACGACTTGGCAATCATTATGTCGATAGCGCTTCGTTTTATCCCGGGACTTATGGAAGAAACCGACAAGATAATGATGGCGCAAAAGGCTAGAGGAGCAAATCTCGACAGCGGCAATTTCTTTAAGAAAATCAAGGCTATGCTGCCCGTGCTTATTCCGCTTTTTGTAAGCGCGTTTAGGCGAGCAGACGAACTTGCCGACGCTTTGGACGCAAGATGTTACAACGCTTCCAATAAGCGTACCAAGATGAAAGTCTTTAAGTTAAAAGCAACCGATTTGATATCGTTTTTTGTATTCGTGGCGCTTGTCGTATTGATTTTCCTTGACAAGTATTATATCGGCGCAATGGTGCCGTCTCCGGATCTCGGCGGTTTTGATGTTCAAGGACTTGATATTTTCGTATACAATCTTATCAAGAGCATTTCGGGTTGAGTATGGCAAGATATAAATTGACGGTATGCTATGACGGCAGCGATTATTACGGTTTTCAAAGACAAAATAACTTGCCTACCGTTCAGCAAAAACTCGAAGAGGCGCTTTCTACGCGTTTTCAACGTCAAATTACAGTGCATCCCAGCGGCAGGACGGACGCAGGCGTGCACGCAATAGCGCAAGTCGTGCATTTTGACGTTGACAGCGAGATAAAGACGTCGAGTTTTGGATACAGCATCAATACGCTTTTACCCAAGGACATAGCCGTCACTTCTTGCGAGAAAGTAAGCGACGAATTTCACGCGCAATTTGGCGCTAAACGTAAGACTTATCTTTATAAAATTTGTCTTTGCAAAATTCACAGTCCGCTTAAGCGCAAGTATTTTCATATATGCTTTTACGACTTGAATATCGCTAAGATGCAAGAAGCTTGCAAGTTTTTTGAGGGCGAACACGATTTCAGAGCATTTATGCTTGCAAATGAAGAAAAGGAAAACACCGTGCGCACGATCTACGCTTTGTGTGTAGAGCAAGCCGACGACGAAATTTATATCAGAGTGACAGGCAACGGCTTTTTGCATAATATGGTGCGTATTATCGCGGGTACACTCGTCGATGTGGGCAGAGGAAGAATAGCGCCTGAGGATATCCCCAAAATCATAGAATCAAAAAGACACGTCGGGACAGGAAAGACGCTCGACCCGCAAGGGTTGTATCTTGAGAGCGTCGAATATATTTAAAAGGTTGATATATGTTTAAAATAATGTTTGTATGCCACGGCAATATCTGCCGTTCGCCAATGGCGGAATTTGTATTCAAAGATATAGTCAAAAGACAAGGAAGAGAGTCCGACTTTTTGATAAAGTCATCCGCAACGAGCAATGAGGAAATCGGCAGTCCTGTACATTACGGCACGGTACGCAAATTGTCGCAATATGGCATAAGTTGCGCAGGAAAGCGCGCAGTGAGATTGACGAGAGAGGATTATGACAAATACGATTTATTTGTAGGTATGGATAGTTATAATCTTGTCAATATGCTTAAAATTTTCGGAGCAGATTCCGCCGGTAAAATTCATTTGATGCTTGAATACGTCGGCTCAAACAGAGACGTCGCAGACCCTTGGTATACCGGTGATTTTGACAAAACTTACGACGATATAAAGAGCGGATGCGAGGCGCTTTATAAATTTCTTTGTCAGCAAGTCTTGAAATAAATCTTTTTATCATATATAATG
>WSNH01000007.1 GCA_013316135.1 Clostridia bacterium | reverse complement strand
CTCCCATAGGAGAGAAATCGGAACCTGTCAGTATCTTGACAGCAGAAGAAGAACAGAATTTGCAGGATGAGGCAATGTCGGCAGCGGAGCAGTGCATGGAGCTTTATAAGGAGATTAAAATTACATATCCTGAAACGGAGTATTCCCACACCCGGAGTTTTTCTGAAAAGCAGAGAAAAGATGTGGTAAAGCGGTTGGGCGAACAGGGGTTTGTAAGTGTTTCTGATGATATGAATATGGAAAATTATCAAAAAGGTCCATCGACCCAAAAACACGAATTTAAAAACGTATTTATCTGCGGCGGTACAGGTTTTTTAGGCTATTACTCCGCTAAAGAGTTCATAAGACAAGGCGCGAAAGTAGGCGTGCTTGCTCTTCCCAACGAACTCACGCTTTCCGCCGACTGGTGGCCGAAAGAAATCGACGTGCACTACGGCAGACTCTTCAACCTCAAGCCGGGCGACGAGTCCCCCACTGTGACGAAAGAAGAACTCAAAGAAATGTTTACCGGCTACGACACTTTGGTATACGCAGTAGGTCCTGACGACAGAATGCACACGCCGAAAGGCATAACAGGTTATGACTTCTTCCACACCTACCTCGTAGACAAAGTTATTCCAGTATTCGAGGCTGCTAAGGAAGCAGGCGTAAAGAAAGCCATTCTTCTCAACTCATACTTTGCTTACTTCGACAGAAGATGGCCGGAAAGCCACCTCGCTGACAGACACCCATATATCAAAGTAAGAGTCGAACAAGGCGACGCTCTTATCAAAGTCGGAGGCGGCGTTGCAGACGGCGGTATGGACGTAGTCGTACTTGAATTGCCATATATCTTTGGAAGTATGCCCGGTCGTACTCCGCTTTGGAAAGAAGTATTCCTTGACAGATTTGCAGGTATGCCAGCAATATTCTTCCCTAAGGGCGGCACTAATATGATCCACGTAAACGGTATTGCCGAGTCGGTAGTTGCCGCTGCATATTATGCTCAACACGGCGACAGATTGCCTATCGGTAACAAAGACTGGAAGTTCAAGGATATGATCAACCTCATTATGGAGACGATTGGTTGCAAAAAGAGATACTTTGGCGTAGGCACAGGTATTGCCGCAATGGGCGTAAAGATGACTGTCGTAAAGAAGTTGAAGAAAGAAGGTCAAGAAAGCGGACTTAATTACAACTATTTGATGCAAGATATCCAATCTAAAGATCTCTTCTATGAAGACGACGTAAACAAAGTTCAAGAGTATTTGCACTACGACGAACTTGGTTACGACGGCGGCGGCACGATCGAAGACGGTATTATCGCAACTGCAAAGGCTTGCTATCCTCACAGATTTGACGAAAACGGCAAACTCATCGAGAAATGGCAAGGCGTAAATCCTGTAAGAAACGAAACTGCAGAAAACAACGTATTCGTCAACAAAAAGAAATAATCGCGAAAGCGTATCGGTTAAAATAAAAGCAAGTATACAAAATATACTTGCTTTTGTTTTAGATAGTAAATTCCTCACTTCACTTCGCTTCCGGTCGTAAGACATTTGGTTTTTGACGTTACAACGGACATTTGTTGGGCACAGGTTATAATGTAGAGATTTCTCCACTTCGCTACGCTACAGTCGAAATGACATTTGAATATTTATATTTATTTGACCTTTCGTTAAAATGAAATGACAAAATTATTGCAGGCGTCATTGCCGTTGCAATAGAGCATAACGCAAAATCGCCGTCACCGTCTTGGCGTCTTTGATTTGATTGGTCTCTACCATTTGCAAGGCGTCTTCAAACTTAATCTTTTTGACATTGATAAGTTCGTGCTCATCGGGTTTATTTTCGCCCACTGTAAATGACGTAGCAAGGAATATATGCAACGGCTCATCGGTATAGCCCGGGCTTGGGTAAATCAAGCCTAAATACACTAAAGTATCGGCGGTGAGTCCGACTTCTTCTTTGAGTTCTCTTATTGCGCAATCGTAAGCATTCTCGCCTGATTCCAATTTGCCCGCAGGTATCTCCAAAAGCATTTCTCTATAGGGATATCTAAACTGTTCTACGAGATAAACGAATCCTTCTTGATCGACTGCAAGCACACTGCTTCCGCCACTGTGATGAACGTATTCTCTGCAGCTTTCGCTGCCGTCGGCAAGTATAACTTCATCATTATATAACGTAAGTATTCTGCCCTTGTAAATAAGATTTTGCTTTTTCGTCTTTTCTTCGCAATTCATAACCGCACCCATATTACCTTTTTCTTTCTCTATATCGTATATATTGTATTGTCGTTTTTATGCCTAAAAATACAAAATACAAGCCGAGTCCGCCAAAGAAAAGCACCCCGGCGCCCCATACGTTGAATATTCCAAAAAACTGTTTATACGTCAGCGCGCCTCCGCTGTCGTTGATGACTATTTGTATCAATGAAATAGGAAAAAACAAAAAAAATCCTCCGAACAGTAACGGAACCATTACGTCTTTAAGTATTGGCACAAAGTCAAATACTCCGCATAAGCCTATCAATCCGCCAATGATAAAAAACACTCCTAAAGCCACCGGAACAGACACTTCCAGTAAATAATGTAAAAGTATTATACCTACGCCTACAAGTATAGCAAGCGAAACAAAACAAGTCATACCTATCAACGTGCCTATTGATTTATTGCGACGTCGCACCGCTTTCTTTGACAGCGCTACATTTTGAATTTTCAACTTATTACCGAAAATTTTCCTCAACTGAATCAATATGATTTTTTCGCGAGGGATTTTGACGCTTGCGCGAACCGATTTTCCGTCAATAGATATGAATGTTGCCGTATAACATTTGTTTGTTATCTCGGCGCTTTGCAAACGCACTTCTGCCACTTTACTCAGGTAGTAAACTTGCGTCCAGCCGTAATTCGTAATTACCAACCAATCCTCATATACTTGTATGCTATTTCGCTTAGTCCAAGATACTTCCTCTTTTTCTTTCTCGCCGGCATTAAACTCCTTTAAACCGCCAAGTCTGCCCCTGCTTGACCAACGAATGAATTTTCCCCAACCGCCATAAGCCGAAAGCAACAGTATTAAACACATTACAAACAGTCCGAACAATCCGCTCAAGTGCAGACCTAAAGACTGCAAAAAGCCCAATTTTATTGCATTGACTATAAGACTTTCAAAAAACCAAATGACAAGCAATATTGCCAACGCATTTAAATAATAAAAGATGGGGTTTCTAAGCATTAACTTGCGTCTCTGCTCAGACATATCCATACTGTTAAGATTACCGTCAAAATCAAATAGCAATTTGCCGTAATCTGTCAATTCATATTGCAACTCAAAACTATCTTCCATTGACCGCTCCGTCTATATTATACTGTAATTATAATATATTTGCTAATTCTTTGCAAGACTTTTATATCGCGCTCTTGATGTTACGCCACATTTATTGTTACGCGACTGATGACATAGAAAATGGACGCAATTAAATAAATATTGCGTCCATTAATTTATTCTTTTATGCCGGTTATTCGCCCACAGCCTCTTTCAATTCTTTTACGATTTGACTGTATACCTTGTCTACTTTTGAGATATAAGTATTATCGCCAAACAATTTAAGTTGTTGTAGTCTGGTTATGTTGCTACTGAGTTCTTCATTGAGCGTATCTTTGAGATATTCTTCAATTGTCTTGCTCTCGACAGTTATCTTTTCGATTTGAGTCTTAATATCGTTGTCCTCTTCGTCCTTTGCGTACACAACCTTGACGGAATACTCATAAAGATAATTGCCATTCTTTACGTAGAACGTCTTATCTTTTGTCTCGTCAGTAGGATCAGGTTTAATTTGCTGACTCAAATCCCCCAAGTTCTCGTCTACAGGAAGACCTGCAAGCATTACGATATGAATACCGAATTCGTTGACTATAAAGGAAATCTCTGCGCCGCTTGCCGTAACCAAAGTGTATACGTCTGCGCTGAGTTCATCCTTAAATTCGCCTACTGAAGTCGTCATATTCTGCTTATAAAGCGTATAAGCGCCGTTGCCTCCCTTGAGAATTTCTGTCGTACCGGTGTAATCTATATTACCGACTGTAGAATCGTTCTTGTCGTAATCTTTAATAGCCATTGCGCCAACGCCTGCGCTTGCCAACTTTCTTGCAAGCACCGTGTATTCCTCGACGTAAGAAGTGCTTTCGCCTTCGGGAGTAACCGAATATACGTCGCTAGATACCATACCGTCGTCGTCATTGACGAGATTAATCCAATCGTTGAAAGCCTCTTTTGAAGCGTATTGCTTAACAAGATATTTTTCAACATCGCTCATACTGTTGGAATTTGCCCAGTCAAGCGCTCTATCTACTTTTGCCTTGATGTCGTTTGCCATAGCGCTGAGAACAGTCAAGTAATCAACGGAAGGATTAGCGTATACGTCTTCTTTGCCTTCAATAGAAGCGTCAGTGTACGCGTCGACAAGTTTGTCATCTTCAGCGTCGTAATTAGGATTTGATACGTTGACTTTTATACCCAAATCAGCAAATACATCTAATGCCATATCCTCGTATTCTTTTGGAACAACACCTGTGGCGTATGCATTACGCAAAATCTTGGTGATGTCTTCATTGGCAGAATTAAGTTCTGCAAGTTTGGTAATAGCATTTTTCTGAGCGTCAGTGAAAGAAAGCAAAATGCTCTTCACTTGCAAATAATCTTTGCTCGGAGCGGCATATGCAAACGTCTGATTGCCAACCGCCGTGTTGTAAGCCGAATTGTCTTTGTCATTGTAAGTTGTAATTGCGCTTGCCACAAGATCTTTGTATCTTGCGTCATAATCCTTGTTCACTTCAGCAATGACCTTATCCAATGTTCCGACGTGATCGGTATACTTGTCCATAATTTGATTTTGCATCTGCTGAACGAGGAAATATTCGTAATCCATATATTGGTCTTCTAGATTTTCACGCAATCCACTCAAAGCCGTTCTCATAATCTTGGCTTTGTCGTTGTTTTCCTTTCTTATCAAAGAATTAACATAGTTGAAGAAATAAGCGTTTGAGATACTCGAATCGTCAAGTTCAACTTCGTACATATCTGCAAAATACTTAACGATATCGCTATGCGTCTTTATGGACTCGTTGAGTTGATAATCTTCGTCTTCATCGTCGTCAGCCGTTCTGTCCTTTTGACCGCGCGCCGTCAAGAGATCGCTATCTTTGATTTCCGGCTCTTCCTCATCTCCGCTTGAAGTCTCGCCGTCTGAGCCGTCATTTTTAGCAAGTTCTTTTTCTCTCTCTTCGATTAAGTCTTGCCAACTTTCGTCAAACTGCTTGTTGACTGCCTCAATACAATGTCTCAACTCGTCGACAGTCAAGAACTTTGAGTATGCTTCCACTTGATTTTTTACGTCTTTGTTCTTGAAATCATTCCATTCGCCAAGGCTGTCAAAGCCGAAACCGTCGGGAATAAGTTTGATTCCGTAAGAAGTCAATTCGTTTCTGTTGAGGTACAAATACTCTTGAGCGTACAAGAGCAACAATTTTTGTCTTGCAACATTGTTAAAACAATACTCAACTACCTCGTCAGCCGACCAACCGTATGACTGCATAAAATATGAGCCATATATGTTGACCTGAGTCTTGACTTCTCCTTTATAAACCACTGACGTCAAGGAGCCGTTGTCTTTTATATCGTAACTGACGTTGGCAACGACCTGATGATAGTCTCTGTTGGCATCCGTCTCAAAAAGCGAACAACCGACGAAAAACGTCGATACAAGCGCAAGCAAGAGAACCAATGCAACAATTTTCTTCTTCATATACTACTCCTTTTCTAGGTGTATTATTATATAATAAAATATTATGCATAAATTATTATACACAATGATTTGCGTGTTGTAAACTTATTATCAAAAACTTTTCCTACATTTAAGTAAAAATTTTTTAAATTGTTCAAGTTTTTCTTCAATTGGACGGAATTTACACTCGAATTGCAACTTCGGACAATCTTCATAAGTCAAATTCACCTCATCGCTCATATCTTGCAAAGCAAGCATAATATCTTTGTCTTTAAAACATTCGCCGTCTGCAAAAGTCATATACGCGGTCTTTTGCGAAATATCAATCTGCTTGATTCCGATATTCTTTGCGAGATTACGTATTAATCCCAACTCAAAGAGCCTAGCGCAACTCGACGGCATTGCGCCGAAACTCTCTTCGACGCTTCTATTAAGTTTATCAAGATCTTCTTGGCAAGTCAAATCAAGCGCCTTGCGATAAAGTCGCATACGCATATCTTCATCGGCGATATATTCTTTGTCGATATACGCTCCAAAGGCGTGATTTATCTTGACTTCGCTTGCCTGCTTTACGTATATACCCTGCAGCTCGTCGACAGCCTCGCGGAGCAACTTGCAGTACATATCGTATCCCACTTTCTCGATATGTCCGTGCTGTTCTTTGCCGAGGATATTGCCTGCGCCCCTTATCTCCAAATCGCGCATTGCAATCTTAAAGCCGCTTCCAAGTTCGGTATAATCCAATATCGCAGACAGTCTCTTAGACGCGTCACCGGTCAATACCTCGCCCGGCTTGACTGTAAAATAGGTGTAGGCAATGCGATTGCTTCTGCCTACTCTGCCTCTCAACTGATACATCTGCGACAGCCCCAATCTGTTTGCCTCGCATACTATGAGCGTATTGGCGTCGGGAATATCAATACCGTTTTCTATTATCGTCGTGCTGACAATCACGTCGTATTCTTTTGCGTAAAACCTGCCAATCTTATCCTCTATCTGCTCGGCGCTCATCTGTCCGTGGGCGTAATCCACTCTTGCCTCGGGCACGAGCGCAGAAACCCTTTGAGCAAAGTTCTCAATTCCCTTAACTCTGTTGAAAAGTATAAAAACCTGACCGCCTCTAGCAATCTCTCTGTTGACCGAATCAGTGATAAGCGCGTCACTCAACTCGCATACATACGTTTGCACCGGAAGTCTGTTGGACGGCGGAGTTCCTAATACGCTGATGTCCCTAATTCCGGTCATTGCCATATTGAGTGTACGCGGTATAGGCGTAGCCGACATAGTAAGCACGTTGACGTTGTTTTTGAGAAGTTTGAGTTTTTCTTTATGCTCTACGCCAAAGCGCTGCTCTTCGTCAAGTACTATAAGTCCAAGGTCGTGAAAATTCACGTCTTGCGACAGCATTCTGTGCGTGCCGACCGCAACGAGCGACTTGCCTATCGAAAGTCTCTTGATTGCTTCGTCGACTTCTTTATTGGATTGAAGACGGCTTATGAGTTCCACGTCTATACCGAATTGCTCAAACCTTTGTTTGGCAGTGTTGTAATGTTGACGGGCAAGAATAGTAGTAGGACAAAGTATCACGGCTTGCTTGTTGTGACAAATCGTCTTGAATATTGCCCTAAGCGCAACTTCAGTCTTGCCATATCCAACGTCTCCGCAGAGCAGCCTGTCCATAATTATGCCTCTTTGCATATCAGACTTAATATCCTCAACGGCTTTGATTTGATCGTCGGTGGGTACAAATTCAAATGCGTCTTCAAACTCTTGCTGTAGATAATCGTCCTCGGAGTACTTATAACCCTGTCTGTTTTGCCTTTGAGAATACAGTTCAAGCAAGTTGACAGCCATAGCCTTGACGGAGGCTTTGACGCTTTGCTTAATCTTGTCAAATTCCTTTCCGCCGATTGCCGAGAGTCTTGGCTCACCGTCGCTTCCCGTATACCTACTCAATCTATCCAATTTATCCGTGGGTACGTATAGTATTTCGCGATTTTTATACTCAATGACGATATATTCGTCAGATATATTACCGGTTGTGACATACTTCGTCCCCAAACACTTGCCTATTCCGTGCACTTCGTGTACTACGTAATCTCCCACTTTGGGTATAGTGAAAACTTGCGTAGCCTTTTCTTCTTTTTTACGATTGGGCTTGACGCGAGATATATCTTCCCTGCCTATCACGGCAACTTTTGCTTTTGTGTATAAAAATCCTTTGGATATTTCCCTAGAAAGCAAGAATATGCCCGCCCTCCTGTCGGATATATCTTCTACGACTGAACAACCTATCTCTTCCGATATTAGATTTGCCCTCAACGACTTGGCAGAAACTTCGTCGCCCATACATATAAGAGTAGTATACCCCCATTTATCAAACGCTCTCAAATCATTGAGAAGCGCGTCGTAATGCACGGTATAATTGCTAAGCGTCTTGCAAGATATGTTGAATACTTTCTGCGGAGAAAATATAGCGTTGGTGGCGGTAAGATAATTGAATCCCAACTTCTGACAAGCCCTTAATTCTGCAAGCACTTCATCCACGCTGAGTAAAGCCTTGGAATGCTCTTTGAGCACTTCGCCTGAAAGCGCAAGTTGTTTAACTCGCCCAAAGTGCTCTTTGACGTAAAGTTCAAGTTGCTCAAGAATACCGCTAGGCTCGTCAAATACCGCAACGCAATCTTTGCCAAGATAATCAAATACAGTGTGCATCTTATCTTTGACAAACGGCAACAGCCATTGCATTTTCTGCGTACACACCGACGATATACAAATTTCCGAATATATGCTTTCCGCCTTGTCCGCAATGTCCGACGGTAATCTGTCAATCGCTCTCCTTGCCCTGTCAAGCCCGCCTTCAATCACCTTATAAGGCAAAAGTAAATCATTATCGGGCATAAGGTCGACTTCATCTATCTCTCTCACGCTCATAAGAGTGTCAGGAGCAAACTCTTTGATGCTTTCTACTTCGTCATCAAAAAAACTTATGCGTATAGGCAAGTCTCTGTGAGGAGGGAATATGCTTATTATATCTCCCGCAACACTAAAAGTACTCTTTTCTTCTACTCCTTCTTCCCTTGAATAACCCATAAGAACAAGCCTGTCCGTAAGAACGTACATATCCAACGTACTGCCTTTTTTGATTCTTATAACACTATCCTTCACTGCTTGTTTCGTCGGCAAAAATTGCGCTAATGCCTGAGGAGAAACAAGGAGACAATCCAATTTGCCGCAAGCCAATTTATAAAGCGTATCTATTCGTTGAGAAAGTATGCTTTTGCGATAAGTTGCACGATGCAAAAGAAGTTCTTCATTTGCAGGCAGATAAGCCACTTTCTCCCCAAAATAATCTCTAAGTCGGCTCAAAAGCGTTGTAGCCCTAAATGCATCTTTTGCCACAAACAAAATAAATTTATCAAGATGAGAAGCAATATGAACCTTTTCGCCCTCTCCTGCCGAAAAGACCATAATATCCCTGCCGTCTTGAACTTCTGCGTACAAGTCGGCTAGATCTTCGTCTAGATTATTAAGTTGAAGTAATTCGTCAAAATTCATATTTGTTATTTACTTTTAAATGACTTTAATTGTCAATTATTTCGTTCCCTCAAGCGTAGCCGAGAGGCTAATCCCATTATATACTGTTGAGATTTTTCTACTACGCTCAAAATGACTTTGGAAAGATTTCCCCAAGACGCTACGCTTTAGTCGAAATGCCAAAGCCACGTGCGACTGCGGAGATTTGCATGATTTGCGCTTTAGCAAGGACGAGCGGTATCGTCAAGTGCAATTGCCGTACGCATCGCCTCCTGAGTCTCGGTAATAAAACGAAATCGCGCCTATTTATGCGCTCGCTCATTATGCTAATTTGCCATTTAGCGTCCTCATAAACAAGTCAAAATCTCTTTCCGTCATATACTTCCATATCGCATCTGCGACCTTGTCAAAGACTTTGTCGAGAATCTCGTGTTTTTGCTTGCCGACTTTTGACAGTACGTAGTCTTTGAGGTCTCTATTACCTCTTTCGTCACCGACGCCAATACGCACTCTGGGGATTGCCGTAGAAGCACATTCTGCGACTATATTCTTCATACCGTTGTGACTTCCGCCAGACCCTTCTCTTCGCACTCTGACGTTGCCGAGAGGCAGGTCTATATCGTCGTATATCACTATTACTTCATTAAGGGGTATCTTGTTGGAATTAGCAAGCATTTTTACGCTTACGCCCGACAAATTCATAAAAGTTTGCGGCTTTGCGATAATATGCTTTTCTCCACCTATATATTGGACGCAATACTCTGCGTCGCAGCCTTTTTTGTCAAGTCTTGCTCCTATCTTTTCCAGCAATATGTCAACGGTCATAAATCCCATATTATGCACCGTATCTTCATACTTTTTGCCAGGATTGCCTAATCCGACTATCAACATATCACACCTCTTTCATACGAGAATTTTATACTGCGCCTAAAAATACACAAATATTAACCTGAGCGCAGCAGATATAATTAAATCTTATTATTCAAATAAAGTCAATTGTTTTGCATATTGTTTTTTAACGCGATTTTCTTTTGTTCTCGCTTTTCTTTAAAATAATTGCTAAGCAACTCCGCGCATTCGGTTTTCATTATTCCGCCCTCGACATACGGTCTGTGATTAAACCGCGCATCGCTCAAAAGATCGTAAAGCGTACCGCAGCATCCCGCTTTGGAGTCGTAAGCGCCAAAGTATACCCCTCGTATTCTTGCATTGATAAGCGCTCCCGCGCACATTGCGCAAGGCTCAAGCGTAACAAATATTTCGCACTCGTTGAGATGCCAGTCTCCTATTGCTTTGCAAGCCTTATTTATTGCGACTGTCTCTGCGTGGTAATTACTGCACTTCTTAGCCTCTTTTAGATTGTGCGCTCTCGCGATTATCTTCCCATCCTTGACTATGACCGCGCCTACCGGCACTTCGTCAAGGCTTGCGCCTTTCTGCGCGCACTTAATTGCGGCTTTCATATACTTTTGCTTTTCTACGTCAGTCATAAATATATTCTAACACAAGATATTGCTTTTGCCAAACGGATAGTCATCATTTTTATCCCAAAAGAAGCTAGCAGAGAAATGCAAAATCACACTTCTAATTGCGTTTGCATATACTTAACTATGTACTATACACTTGACAATCTCCAAAACGATTTAGATATTCTTGCCTCGCAAGGCGCGGAAATTTTTGACATAGGTTATACCTTATTGGGCAGACCTATACCCTGCATATTCAAAGGCTCAAAGACAGATGGGCAAACACTATTGCACGCGTCAATTCACGCAAGAGAATGGGTAACCACTCCTCTTGTAATTGAGATGATGAAAAATTACGACGGCGCATACGGCGTATGGTGCGTACCTATGGTAAATATCGACGGCGTATTGCTTGTACAGCAAGGTCTAAGTTCTATACCCGAACAAAGTCTCAAAGATTTTCTTTTGAGCGCCAACGGCGGAAGCCAAGACTTCTCTCTATGGAAAGCCAACGCCCGAGCAGTCGATCTCAACGTCAATTTCAACGCGCGTTGGGGCGAAGGCGCGCAGAACGTCTTTTCGCCTGCGCCTGCCAATTACGTGGGGCAACACCCATTCTCCGAATACGAAAATATGGCGTTAAGAGATTTGACAGAAAGAATTAAACCGTCGGTAACATTGAGTTATCACGCAAAAGGCAACGTCATCTATAAAGGGTTTGGGTGCGTTGATCCAAATTTAGATTGCGCGCAAAAAATATCCGATTCCACCGGATACCCGCTGCTAAACTCATACAACAGCGCAGGCGGCTATAAAGATTGGTACGTCGCAACTTTCCAAAAACTCGGCTTGACTGTAGAAGTCGGCGACGAAAGTTTATCTTATAACGAATTGATAAATTTCCTTCCGCAAATCTATCAACAAAACAAAGACGTACTTAACATTGCCACACAGTGCGCGCAGTAATATTTTTGCCATCTGCATATATATTCTTCGCTTTTGCCTAGAATGACTTGCTGAAAAAATCGCAACTTAAACGCGTCTATATCAAACGTCATTTCGCCTGATAGTATAATTTTGATTTAAATAACTAAGACAGGATTTCTCCTGCCTTAATTATTTAAAAAAACGCTTGTACTTGCTATACTTCTTTCTTATTAAATCTTCTATAAGAAAACCACATAAAAAACGCGCACCACAAAAGCGTGATAGGTATCATTCCCCATATACTCATTCCCTTGAAAATCGGAGCGTCCACGGATATTCCGCTTGCCCAATTTACGTTGGCAAAGAATGCAAGATAACCCACGTATGGGATTGCCAAGACATACTCTATATACGTGCCGAAACCAAAGACTATCAACAATAGCGAAATAACGATAGCCTTGCCGTAGGTGTTGCAAAGCGAACATATAAACATAGTCGCCTGCGTAAAAGCAAAGACCTGAACCATATTGATCAAAAGCGTTATCATAAGAGCGGCCATCGGAGGAACTATCGTTACAACCGAACCTGCTACAAATGCTACGTTAAGCGCAGTCGGTCCATAAAGTATTATTCCTAAGATAAACGACAGTAAAAACGATATGAGAGTCAAAGCCTCGGCAACTATAACTACGCTAAGCCATTTTGCGGTAAAAAACTTATTCTTGTTGATAGGTCTCAAAAATTGCATTTTCATTGCACCGCTCGAATATTCCCCGCAAGTCGTTCTGCAACAAGCAACAATAAGGAATATTATTACGACGTCCATAAGTACGCTCATACAAAAATTGGTGAAACTAAACAAATCAAATCCAAATAATCCGAGACTGGCGTCAACGGAATACGCCATCGCGCTACCCGACGAAACGCCGTGCGATTTGAGAAATTCCAGGACTGCGATTTTTGCCTTATATCCTGCTATGGAATTGCCTATAATGAGTTTATCCGTCCATCCGCTGACTTCTTGAATTGTCGCCATCTCGGCTTTTAAGGACTCTATTTGCGCGTCATAGTCTGCCAACCCTCCGGGAAGCGATATCCCGGCAAAAAGGTCTTTCAACAGCGCCGACAGTCCAGTCATAGCAAGAGCAATGACTACGACGGCGATTGCAAGTTTTAAAAGTGTGCGCTTGCGGTTGATTTTATAAAATTCACAATACAAAAGATCTGACATCTTACTGCTCATACTTAGCTAACCTCCTTTGGAGAGTGCTCCGACCCGCCGCCGGACACTTCTCTATATAGGTCCTCCAAACTGCGTTTGAGTTTATTGACGGTATATACTACAACGTCGTTTTCTACCAAAGTTTTGACAAGTTCGCCCACCTGCGCTTGGTCGACGATGACGACGACAGCGTTGTTCTGCACGCTCGTCTCAATCCCTTGCATTGCGACAAGTTGGCTTGCCCTTTGCAAATCGCTACATTCAATGGCGAATTTGCGCATTGAATCAACGCCGTAATTAACTTCTTCCATACTTTTCACGGATTTTATTTCGCCTTTTGCCATAAATGCAACTCTATCGCAAGTCTGCTGCATTTCGCCAAGAATATGCGAGGATATAATAACCGTTGTGCCCATTTGATTTTTAAGATTGAGAAACAAGTCGCGCATTTGAGCGATACCTTCCGGATCAAGTCCATTGGTAGGCTCGTCGAGAAGCAACAGCCTTGGCGAGTGCATAATTGCCTGCGCAATACCCAATCTCTGACGCATACCCAAAGAATAAGTCTTGAATTTGTCGTTTATTCTCTCCTCAAGACCTACCAGCGAAACAATTGACTTCAATTTCTCTTCGCTGATATTTGCGCCTTGAAGCTTTGCGTAGTATTTCAAGTTATCCATACCGGAAAAATCATTGAAAAGCGTAGGCGCCTCAACAATCGCGCCCACTTGAGCAAGCGCTTTTTCTCTTGACGTAGACACATCGTATCCGCCAATCGTTATACTGCCGCCGTCGGCATTGACAAGCCCCAGTATAAGTTTGATGAGCGTAGTTTTACCTGCGCCGTTTGCTCCCAAAAGTCCCAAAATCTCGCCTTCTTCAACGTCCAGCGTCGCGTGTGACACCGCCGTAACAGGCAGTCCCTTTTTGCGACCTTTTGGCTTATAGATTTTGGATACATCGTTGATTTCAATCAATCTCATTTTTATCCTTCCCGCCGAATTGTGTCGACGCACCTTGAGCCCACAATATTTTGTGTTTTTAAAAATCGGGGTCAAATTGTCTTTTTATTTTTTTGTTTGTGTGTTATATTATATTATGCTTTAAATTTATTCTAGCATACTTAACACAACTTTTCAAGGAGTTATTATGAATTTTTGTGCGATGTCAAAAGACAACGAAACCGGCGTGGTATTACTCGACAAGAGTTTTGTCGTCAATTATCTGCCCGAGTGCGACGAAAAACAACTCAAAGTCTATATTTTGGGTCTTACTTTATGCTCACTTCCGCAAGAAAACGACATTTCTTTTATTTGCGACGCTTTGACTATGTCGGCAGACGAAGTGGAAGAAGTTTTCGGTCAACTCGCGGATATGGGACTCGTCAATATCACGAGTTATTCTCCGCTCGCCGTGACGTATAAAAATATCCGTTCTACATTCGCAAAGCATTACAAAAAAGAAAAATACGCAGACTTCAATACCCAACTTGAAGGACTGTTTCCGTCGGTAGCGTTTACTAATATAAATCAATATACCGTATATTACGATTTTATTGAGGAGAGCAAGATAAAGCCGGAAGTGCTTATCACGATTGCAAGATATTGCGTAAATCTCAAAGGCGAAAAAATCAAACCGAATTATATCTTGGCAGTTGCGCGCAATTGGCTTGACGAAGGCGTACGCACGCTTGCCGACGTAGACGAAAAAATCAAACAACTCGAACTTTCCAACGAGGCTTTGAGAATGATTTGCAAAGCCGTTGGCAAAAAATCAGAGATAGATATCGAAGACAAAAACGCTTATCTGAAGTGGAGCGGAAGTTGGGGATTTAACCTCGACGCAATTCTCTTTGCGGCAAAATCTCTCAAAAACAAAGGCGGTTTTGCAAAACTTAATAATCTACTCGACGAATTTTATCGCAATAACGCTATGAGCGCAAGCGAAATGGAAAACTATCTTTCCAATAAACAAGCAATATATCAACTTGCTTACAACGTAAACAAAACTCTCGGAGTATATTATGAAAACGTCGAATATATAGTTGAAAAATATATCTCCAATTGGCTGCAAAAGGGCTTTGAAAAAAACGCTATTATGCTCGTCGCTGAATACTGTTTTAACAAATCCATTCGCTCGCTGGACGGTATGAACAAGTGCATATCCAAATTTTACGGCGAAGGTTGTGTAAGCGTAGACTCTATCAACGAGCATTTGGCAAGTATGATGCAAAGAGATATGCAAATAAAAAAGATAATCGAATTGACGGGATTTTCTCGCAACGTCAACAACAACGACAGAGATATGTACAAGGTGTGGACTCAGCAATGGAATTTCGACGACGCTATGATAGAATACGGAGCAAGCGTATGCCAAGGCAAACAACTTTTTGCTCTTAACAACTTGCTTGCCAAGTGGAAAAACTCCGGTGTTTATACAGTCGACGACGCTAAGACTCAATCGACGTATAACTCAACAGTCGCCGCCACTCCGCCGTCGTCATACTCAAAAGAACAACTCTCCGAGTTTTTCTACTCGCTAGACGATCTTGACGATATAGAATAGACTTATGATAAAATATTTTAATCAACAGATTCAAAACATTTACGCATCAAAAAGGGCCTTGGCAAAAGAAATTTCACAAAATGAAAACAAGGTTTTGCTTTCTTTGCACCCAAAATTTGAAGAGTTGCTGAAAATAAAAAAACAGACAGAACTCGATATAGTCAAGACAAAGTCGAAGGGAATTGACGTTACGGATTTGCAAGAGACGCTTAAAGTAATAAACGCAGATATCAAGCAATACGCGCAGCAAAACAATCTGCAATTTACTCCGCCGTATTTATGTCAATCTTGCAAAGACGCAGGCTATGTAGACGGCAAACCGTGCGAATGTCTAAAGCGCGAGTATTATGCCTTGCTAAAAGAAAATTCCTCTCTTACTTCCCTTCCAATCTTCCGTATTGAAGACAACAAGTTTGGAAATATAGATGCGCCGCAAGCAAAAGGAATGAACAAACTGTATTCCATAATGCGCAACAAAGTATGCGACGATTTCGCAAATTGCAAATGGAATAATTTTATGCTGTCTGGAGCAAGCGGAGTGGGCAAAACTTGCCTTGCTTTGGCGACTGCAGACGCCTTGCTCGACAAAGGCATAAGCGTCTTCTATCTATCTGCTTTTGAATTTGTCAATATATTTTTGGATAAGCACACGCATAAACAAACTGCTTTAGCAAGAAAAGCCGATTACATAAACGAATGTGAAATGTTGATAATAGATAATTTTGGCGAAGAACCAATATACAAAAACGTAACTTTAGAATATCTATTCTCTACTATTGATAAACGTATGGCAAACAATAAAAAGACTTTTATCTGCACAAGACTTGGCGCAGGCGCTTTGATAAGTCGTTACGGCGAAGCCTTTTTATCCAAATTCACCGACAAAAAATATTCCTTGAGCGTAGGCTTTATAACAGGAGAAAACTTAAGAAAATCCTAAAAATGTTTTTATGTCACTTCGACATACTTTCATCACTTCAACATAATTTTTATCACCTCGACATAATTTTGTCACCTCGACCGTAACAGAGAGGTCTCTATCCGTTTATACTGTTTAGATTTCTCGACTTCGCTCGAAATGACATAAAAAACTCTGTAACTTGTAATGTGTTTGTCATTTAGATCAAAGCGTAGCGGCGTGGAGAAATCTCTATCCGTAAATAAAAAGTTAGGTACGCATTCGTACCTAACTTTTTAATATAACTATTCTATGCTCTATTTCTTATTACGCATACCTCTTTGCTCTCTCAACAACTCTTGATATCTCTCTATCTGGTCGTCTCTCAAGTCCACCATCTTCTTCGCCGTCTCAAAGGCTTGCTTGTCGCTTACTATTACTTCCGTCTCCTTCACTTTCACCTTCGTGCCGTCTCCCGTTGCGTCTCGCCTGATGTCTTTCATATACTCGTCTTCCATCTTCAACAGCGCTACCGTCGTGTCTTTCTTTATTGTAAGTTTGATTAGCGGATTTGTAGCTGTATGTCCGTATACTACGAAGTACGTCGACTTCTTCTCTTTGCACTTATACTTCGTCAAAGCATAGTCCCTCAATCCGTCAAAGTATTTCTTTTGTTCTTTGCTTAGCAATGCGTAAGCTTCGTCAAGCGTAAGTCTGGGCGCTTTCTCCACCTTCGGTTTTGCAGGCGCGGTCACTTTGACTTGTTTCTCCACTACTTTCTCTACGACCTTTTCTACAGGCACTTCCTTGACTACTTCCTTTTCGACTATTTTCTCAACCTCTACAGGAACTTCTACCTTGACTTCTTTCTCGACAATCTTTTCGACTTCGACGGGTACCTCGACGACCTTCTCCACTATCTTTTCGATAGGTACTTCTTTTTCGATTACTTTTTCGACGACTTGCGGTTCTGACGACTGATTGGCAAGTCTTTCCATAATGATTTTCTGCCCCTCTAACAACGCTTTAATTGCCTCGTCGTTTTGTCCGCTTTGCGCCACCATTCTAAGCATAGTTTCTTCATTTACGCTAAAGTGCAATTTGTTTGCTAGTTTTTCAATAGTCTCATCACTTATTGTTGTTGCAACTACTTGTTTTTCCTCTACTCGATCTTGCGACTGCTCCACCATTTTTTTCATCAATAGTTCTTGGTTTTCCACAAGCCTATTGATAACCTCATCATTTGACGACGCTTGCTGCGGCAGATACTGCTGGAAGTTGGGCAACATTGCCGTCATTGTATCCGACACTATTCCCCTAATCTCGTCCGCGCCAAGTCCTTGCTGAGCATATGCGTATCCGTTATCTCCAACTCCGCCGTTAGCGTTACCGCCCATCATACGCATAAACATCATTTTCATATCTTCTTCTTTTTTCTCTTCCGCTTGTTCCCGCGCCTCGTCAAGTTCTTCTTCTGCTCCCTTTCGTCTCTTTGAAGATATTATTAACAGTACAAGCGAAACCGCCGCTATACCCATCAATACGCAGGCTATTATAGTCCAATTTGGCACGCTCAATCCCAAGAACGACGCCGCATAATAATTGCTGTACTTTTTGGCAATCGTCTTCTTAGCCGTCCTTCTCTTGCTCTCATTGTTTATTGACTTAGACAGGAATACTATAATCAAGATTATACTTATCGCGCTGGCTATCAACTGCCACAACGGCAAATCTTTCATTCTGTTCAGAATATCGTCAATCGTTCCGCCACCGCCGCCGTTTCCGTCACCCGGTGCGCCGCTTGGAAGACTCTCGTCACCCGATCCCCCTCCTGTCCTGCTTATCGTCAGCGTTGCCTCCATATCGCTTGCCTTATAGTCGGGGTCTGCGCTTATAAACTTGGCTCTTACCGTATACAAGCCTATATTGATAACTTGGCTCTTCTCTACCACGCTTCCGCCAAACCAATACTCGTATTGCACATCACTAATCTGTATAGGTAATTCGCCTTTAACTTGTCCTATCTCTTTTGCCGTTCCGTCAAATACGACCGTTTTATTCTCAAACACTACTCCGCCGGCTTTCATTTCCTCGTCCAATGACTTGGGATTGACCGTAAGCGTCATCGCTTTTGTTTTTGTCACACCGTCGTATGAGTACATTACGGTAATACCAGGGTTATTGACGTGCAACTTGCCGTCACTGCTTGCATAAATTATTTTATACCCGCCTGCGTCTTTTAATTTTATCTTTTGCTCATAAGTAGGATAATCCTGCGAATCTGTAGTATAATGCGCAATAACTTCCAAATCCCCATCCTGCATCACGGTCAATGCTTCATATCCGCCGGGCTTAAGCGTAACCTCTATGTCCACCAAAGTTAGTTTTGCCTTAAACCAATCCGCCGTAAGCGTCATATCTCCTTTGACTCTGTCTTCGTCAATATTCCAATACTTCTTAACTGCATTCCCATTTTCGTCTACGTCTTCATACTGCCAACCTCTGAATACGTGTTCGTCCTTAGTCGGATTTACCACAGGCAACAACCTTTGATTGAACTTGCGCATTTGCGTAATATCTGCGCTTCCGTTGTCTGGCTTGAGCGTGATTGTGTAATTCTTCTCCATAAACATCACGTCTATCTTCTGAGGCGTCGTTACATCTGCAAAATTTGTATCAAATTGCGATATCTCAACTCCGTTAAAATAAGGAGTCATATTCTCTACGTCTTTATAGATCGATTGCAACGGATTTGTATCGTCGTCTATTATATCCCTGAATGCCCTCAAGAACATATTAATTATCTTGTTTGCAGAATACGGCTCGCCATACTCCAGATTTACCTCTATCTTCTCGCCTGCTATACCTGCGTCCAAATCATATGTAAGCTTTAGATACTCCGAATCAAACGACACCCTCAAAGTCGCCGTCGCATAATTTTCTGTATCGTCGGGTGTGACTATAATATTGAACGTATCGTTTGTTCCGTCTTCAACCCTTGAATTAGGCGCTTGCCATACTGCCGTTTTTAAATTCACATTACTTCTGCCGTTGTCTTTTACCTCGACCGTAAACTTAACTTTGTTAAGCGCAATCCCCACATACGCCGGCGTCGTCGAGTCCAATTCAAACGATTTGATTGACAACTGCCCTTTGTTGATTGTCACGCTTTGCGTAGCCGTCAACTTCTCTTTATGCCTCCACAATGGCTCGATTGCGTCTTGCAATGTGTATTCAAGCGAATACGTTCCGCTTTGATTGACGTCAGTCAAAGTGCAACTGTCTCCGCTCTCAACCGCCGTAGTTCCACTGTCCTTATACCACTTGAAGGTCTTTAAAGGATTTCTCATTCCGGGAGCGCTTGAAGTCGCCGTAAGTTTTATATTCCCCGTGCCGTATTCCAAAGTATCCGTATCGTCCGCCGTTTTGCTGTTATATAATGTTATTGATGCTGTTGCGTTAGGATTATCCCATACGGCGTACAACTTAAGATTTCCATATGCATTGTCGGACAAAGTTGTAAATGGCGCTTGCTCCCCGCTATTATCTGTAGTCCACCCTATAAATTTATGATTTGCATCGGGCGCAGTAGGCTCAGGCAAAGTGACGCCTACGTCGCCGTAGTCATACTTGATTGCGCTTACATTTATATCTTCGTCCGTATTGTTCTTATAATTAAAAAACTCTATGTCAAATTGCTCTTTGACCAATTTGTTTATTACTGGAGAGGTATCTATGCTATATACATAAGAGTCTATCAACTTTGACTTATCCCATATATAATTGCTTAAAGGACTCGAACTTGCTCCTGCGTCTGCCAAAAGCGCAGTTGCGCTAGGCACTTTGATTACTCCCGGCTCACTATTAAATCGACTAGGTTTAACATTGTTTATTCTTGGAGTCCAATCAGTGGAATATATACTTGAATATTTCAAATTATCTACTTTGGCAGTACTATAAAGACGGTCGTCTGCGCTTATCACAACAACAATCGGAAACAATGCAAAAGTTGACCCACTACGCTCTCCATTTCCAATCACGTAGCAATTCTTTATATTTATGTTTGCTATAGTGTGAGCGGTACTTTCTACCCACGCTGCCGTAAACGCTCCAGCCAACTCTTGGTTTGAGCACTCTTGCAAATTTGTTTGCAATACTTCTGATACGCAGTTTTCAATGCGCACGTCGCCTTCATCAGAAAATGTGCCTGTCAATGAGCCCAAGTAGCCTTGTCCGGCAAAGCCGCATTCAACATTATGGTTTGAATAACAGTCTAATATCGTTATGGCGTTGCGATAACGGCATCCAATTATACCCCCTATTATAGAATTACCGGCAGCCGACGAATGAATATTGGTAGCGCTGAATGACGCTGAGCATCTATAAATCAAAACGTTATCAAAATCTGCACCTAATTTCGGATTTATCATTGACACAATTCCGCCTACACAACGCTGTATCACAGACGACGCAGAATTGTCACAAGAAAATTTTCCTTCAACGTGACAGTTTAATATATGCCCATCCCCACTTAAACCTGATACTATTCCGCTTTGCTGGTCACAATTTACATAATTAAAATTATAATTATTTAAATCTGCTATCACACCGTTCACAAGAATTACAAACGGCGCGCAATCTGTGACTCCAGCAATTTTTATATTTTTTAAGGTATGTCCCAAACCATAAAAAGTACCTTCAAAACGCGAAATAGTTCTAAATATTAATCCGTCAAAATCCAAATCATTTGCAAGCAGAAAATAATATCCTGCGCCATAATTTGTAATACCGCTTGAAGTACTGTTCATATCTGCGGCGAAAGCGTTCCACTTTGCAATAGAATCTATGACAAATGGATTCTTTTGCGAGCCGTGCGGCTTGGAACTGTCTATTGTAATAACAGTCGTGTCATCAGTTATGCGACCTGCGTGCATATCTTCGACTTTTCTGTAATCCGTGTATCTATATATCGAACCTTGATAAAACGTTCCGTAAGTTGCGTTAAGCGTTGTGCTTGCGGTAGGCGCAGTAGCAGTATCTGCAATATTATGCGCTTGCACCCCATCCGATATTGCAATAGCAATGCACAACAACAGTGCAATACTGATAACAAAATATTTTATTAAATTTCTTTTATTTAGCATTGGCATATTAACCCTCTCACAAGTATTCATTTT
>WSNH01000134.1 GCA_013316135.1 Clostridia bacterium | reverse complement strand
TCTATAATGCAAATTTTACTCTTATTTTTGTCGAATTTTACATAAGATAAAAATTATATACCCCATTCAATAGAGATTTTTTCATTCTGCAATGCTTAAGTCAATTTGCTTGGGTCAAAACAACTTGACTTTTTAAGCAAAATACTACTCAGTCTCCCTTCTCGCCAAACTCAACACCTTATCTATAGCGCGTCTTAATTGCGCTTCTACGGCGCGATAACTTGAACTATCTCCACCGTAAGGATCGGCAATGTCCCCATCTCCGGTGATATCGTCAAAGCAAAAAAGTCTCTTTTCTTCGACCTGACCTGCAAGCAATTTTTTATGTTCTCTCGTCATAGTGACGACAATATCGCAGGTTGAAAGCAATTTGGAAGTCACAGGTTGGGATTTATGCGTAAAGAATATATCCATTTCTTCTATTATTTCAGCGGCATGCCGGCTCATCGGCTCTCCAAATCCGCAAAATATACCCGCGCTGTCAACCTCAATATTTCTAAGCGCCTGTTTATCTATCTTTTCTTGCAGAATTGCCTGCGCCATTGGCGAACGGCAAGTATTGCCGGTGCATACAAACAAAATTTTCATATACGTTTACCTCCGCTGGCTTTGTTTATTCTATTCATTATCGACGCGCCAAGCCCATCTTGTCCAAAGTCTTGACACACTATATAATCATACTTATTCTGAGCTTCGTGCATTGCGGCATATATATTGCGCATAGCGTCTTCGTCGCTTTCGCCCAAGTCTATCAAATCAAACACACCGTCTATACCCTCCAGATAATCCCTCTTTGCAAGTATGACGGTCGCAAGTCCTTTTTTATTTTGACGTATATACTCTTCGCTTGCGCTTTCTGCGCTTGTCGCAACTACCATTTCACAACTAGGAGCGTAGTGCTTATACTTCATTCCCGGCGCCTTTGCCACAATTATCTGACCGTCATAATTCTTGACCTTGCCAAGCACTCTCGCAAGCATATCTTGTGTGATTGCGCCGGGGCGCAAAATCGTCGGGATATCTGCCGTCATATCCACTATAGTGGATTCTATGCCGACTTCGCACGCTCCGCCTTGCAATATCAGCGGCACGCGTCCTTGCATATCCTCAAATACGTGCTGCGCGCTTGTGGGAGATATCTTTGTGGAAGTATTTGCCGACGGAGCCGCCAAAGGTACTCCGCAAGCCATAATAAATTGTCTTGCAACGGGATGACTTGGAAAGCGTATTCCCACGCTGTCAAGTCCTGCCGTCACTTCGTCCGGTACGTCCTTTGACCTTTTGAGAATGACCGTGATAGGTCCCGGCATAAATTCATTCATCACAGCCTTTGCGCAGTCGGAAACGTCGACCGCCAATTTATCTATCCACGATATATCCGCAATGTGCGCAATGAGAGGATTGTCCATCGGTCTGCCCTTTGCCTCAAATATCTTGCGCACCGCGCCGCCGTCAAAAGCATTTGCCCCCAGTCCGTAAACCGTCTCGGTAGGAAAGACTACTATATCCCCGTTTTTGATGAGTTCAACCGCCTCAATCAATCCTTGTTGAATAGATACGATTCTAGTCTGCATTGTCACACCTTTGCGCTTATTGCCTTAAGATTGCCGAATATACTTACTTTACCGAGTCCTGCCGGCAGAAAAACCGTATCCCCCAAATCAAGAGATATGCAATTGCCGTCAGCCATAATAGCGCCGCTTCCGTCGACAACCGTCAAAGATACGAACGAGTCGCCATTCACCTCAAAAGCATATTCTTCTTGACAAGTAATCTCGCTTGCCGTAAAGTATTTGCAACTTGCCAAAATAACCGTATTATCGTCCACTCTAACGACATTTTCGTTGGCGTTGACGACTTTTGAAGTGTCCGTCACATCGAGCGCCTTGTCGATATGCAACTGTCTTTTGTTGCCGCCGGCATCAACTCGGTCATAGTCATACAGCCTATATGTAATTGAAGAATTCTGTTGCACCTCGCAAAGCAAAATACCTCCGCAAATTGCGTGCACCGTACCCGCAGGAATAAAGAGACAGTCGCCCTTATGCACTTCAATAAAATTGAGATAATCAGTAATATTTCCGTCGGTCAAAGCCTTTCCGAGTTGCTCTTTGGAAATAGGCTCTTTAAAGCCGCAGTATACGCCGCTTCCCTTCTTTGCGTCGACGATATACCACATCTCCGTCTTACCGAATTCGCCTTCTTCGCGCAATGCATATTCGTCGTCCGGATGCACTTGGATAGAAAGGTCGCCCTTGCTGTCAATGAGTTTGACAAGTATAGGAAAAAATGAAAATTCTTTTCCCTTTTCACCCAAAAATTCAGGGTTTTCTTCAAGCACGCCGGAAAGCCTGCGAGAGGAAAATTCGCCGTTGACGACAATGCTCTCGCCCTTTTCGTGACACGCAAGTTCCCAACTTTCGGCGACGTTTGCGCCAAGCGCTTTTTTATTCCACTTCTCATTCATAAGTCTTGCGCCGCCCCACACCGCTTCGACTGTAACAGGCACTAATTTCATAGGATAACTCATCGTATATACCTCTATATCTGTATTTTTAATTTTTGTTTGCGTCATACTTTGACGACGGATTTAGGAAATGCAACTTTGAATTCGCTTCCCATTCCAAGTTCGCTCTTGAGAGAAATCTTTGCGCCGTGAATGACTGCAATTCTCTTGACAATGGCAAGTCCAAGTCCGGTGGAACTCTCATTTGTATAAGTGCGAGAAGCGTCTACCTTATAAAATCTCTCAAAGAGCCTGCTTTGATGCTCCTTGGCAATACCTATACCGTCGTCTCTTACGACAAGCGTAACTTCGTCTTTTTTCTCGCTTAAGGTCACTTCGACTTTGCCGCCCTCTTTGTTGTATTTGATTGCATTGTTGACGAGATTTGTCACCATCGTGGTAATCATCTTTGGTCTGCAAATCAAATGCGATTTGCCCGATAAATTCAACTTGACGCCCTTGCTATCGGCTACTCCTTTGAGTTCTTTGACGACTTGCCCGCAAAGTTCGCCCATATCCGCAGAAGACAATTCCTCATTGTCCATATCGGCGTCGAGTTTTGAAAGTTTGAGCATATCGTCAATGAGCGACTTCATTCTTACCGCATTTGAATTGATCTCTCTTATACATACGTCAAGTTGTTTTTGCGATACGCCCTCCATAGTCATAAGTTCGGAATAGCCGCTGATTGCAGTCAGAGGCGTCTTAAGTTCGTGAGAAGCGTTGGCAAAAAACTCGCTGCGTATCTTTGCGCTGTTGACTTCCATTGTGACATTGGTAAAAATGATTATCATTACGTCTCCGGTAATTACGTCGCTCTCTTCCACCATATCAAAACTTGTCTCAACTCTGAATATCTCTTCGCCTATTGCAATCTCACCCACGTAATACTTCTTACTTTCAAGAGACTGCTTAAGGGTAGCAAGCAAATCCTCGTTGTCGATAAGATAGCCTAAGTCAACCCCTACCACATTGTTTTCTTTGCCAAATATCTGCAAAGCCACGCTGTTGTTGAGCACGATTCTGCCACTTTGCGACACGACGATAATACCTTGGTTGACAGAATGCAACAGTATCGAAGATTTTTTCTGCTCGTATTGCAGATTGACAAGGTTTTTAGCAATATCACCCGCAATGTCGTCGACCTTTGTCAACACTGCCCTAAACTCCGGAAAGTTGAGTTTTTCCGGCACTTGCATAGGCGTATATTCGCCGTTGTTGATATCAACGAGTATTCCCTCGAGTTTCTCAAAAGGTATAGTAGCAAATTTCATATTAATCGTCAACGCAAAATACGAGGCAAGTATTACGCCTGCCCATATCAGCACGGCAATAACTACTATGAAAAAATACGGTCCGGTATTATAAATTACGTCTACCGAACACATTACGATAAGGTATCCGCCTTCCAAGTTATCATTCTGCACCTTTACGGCGTAATTGATAGCCATACCGGTTTGGTAAGAACTACCCAAGAAAAAGTTTTCGCCCTTGTTCTCTGCCTTTTCAATTTGTCGCATAATTCTGTGTCCCAAATCAAGTTGACCGGGCGTATTTTGATACCCTACACGCTTTTGCGAGTCAAAAACCACTACCTTATAAAACTTTTCTTTTTCTACAGGCTCTTCAATGACAAACTTGACT
>WSNH01000133.1 GCA_013316135.1 Clostridia bacterium | reverse complement strand
CATCACAAGCCCTGGAATGCCTATATTGCTTGCCATCGTTATATATTCGTTGTGCGACACGTCAAGGGAAGTATTATGAAGAGCAAAATAGACGCTGAAGGCAATTTGAGCGAAACGGCAGTCGTAGTGCCGAAGATGTTTTACACTGCGGCTTCAAACGGCGGTTTTTATATCTACGGAGAGTGGATATATTATCTTTCGCCCAATACTAAGGCTGACAATAAGTCAAACGTATTGTCGTCTCAATCTGTTGCTTTCCGTACCAAAATAGACGGAACTAAGACTCAAGAAATCGCTACGCTGACGTCAAATTCCACTCAATATACTTTTACGGACAAAGCGTTTATATATTATGAAGACAGCGTTTTGAAAAAAGTGGGTTATGACAATGAAAAAATCAATAAGAAAGCAGAGAATATTCAAGAGGACGTAACTTCAGTCTTATTTACAGCAAAGTCAAACGTGGTATTCTTTTTGAAAGCCAGCGATTCCAAAGTGCGTCTCAACAATAATATTTATGTTTATGTAAACGGCGGAGTTAAAGCAATTACAGAAGATACTACTTACGATAAAGAAGGTGACTTGAGCGAAAATAACTTGAAGAAACAATATACATTTGCGCTCCTATCTTTTGACGCAAAGGAAAATACGCTTTTCTACACCAAGGTGAGCAATGACGCTGACGCGTCTAAGAAGACTTCGACCTACGCTTATAAATTTGATGAAAGTTATTCTTTTGACACGGCGAAGGAAGTGAGATACTCTACTTCGGCTCTCACCGGAGCGTCTATAATCAATCTCGGCGGAGATAAAGGAATACTTTATACAGCAGCGGCTGAGTTGCAAATTTACAAGGCTATATCTGAGACGGCAGGCGAAAACGATACTCAAAAGGGCGCTACGCTTTCTGCTACCGGCGCAGAAATAATTAAGATTGACGGCAATGATATGTACTATATATTGAGCAACACGCTTTATAAGATTGATTTTACCGATAAGAATGCCGTAACTCAACAATTGAGCGAAGACGCAATTCATACTTCGTGGCTCACGCGTTCGGTAATTGATAATTATTTGTACTTTATTGACAATACCTATAATTATATGTATAGAATTGACCTTACGGCTTTCGTAGGAGAAAACAATAACTATGTATTTGCAAAAGGCGAGATAGTCAGCGGTACTCGCAAAGCAACGCTAATCAAAAACGACGACGATAAAATAGTCATCAAGTACGTCGCTGAGGATGCAAACGAAGAGGGTGTGAAGTATTATCAGATACCTAAGTTTATGACTTCCGATGACGCTCAAAAATATGCAGAGGCAATATACGAAGAGGAAGACGATAAATAAATTTTAAATAATAAGAGTTGAAAGAGGCTGTCGCATACGGTATTTGCAACAGCCTCTTTTATATTCTCAATCACACCTTTTGAGCGCGCTCAGGCGAAAGCAAAACACATAAAAAATACGCTCCCAAATCGGGAGCGTATCGTTGATATTGCTGATACTAAAGCGTTATGGTGACTTTGTTAAGGTTTCGCGGAGCGTCTACGTTGAGACCCTTGGCAAGTCCTATATTGAGCGCCAAGAGGCTTACTGCAGTGCCATACAGTACCGGGGCTTCAAAGACGTCTGCATCCGGCATAACAATAGCGTTATTTGCGCAGGCAAGTACTTCCGGAATATTGCTAAATGCAGTTAGATTTGCGCCAAGTCCGTTTATTCTTTGCGCCATTGCCGCAAATTCGGCGTCGAAGTTGCCTTTGGGGGCAAGCATAATTACGTTGGCGTTTTCGTCAAGAAGCGAAAGCGGACCGTGCATAAAGTTGGCGGAAGAATAAGAGCGATTGAAAAGATAACAGCACTCCGTCAATTTCAACGCGCACTCGTCTCCGGTGCCAAGCATAGTGCCGCGCGATAATACGATAAAGTTGTTGAGCGTCTGCAAATTCTTTGCCGCGCTTTCAATCGTAGGATTGAGATTGAGTATCTCCTGTATTCTGTCGGCAAGATACGCATAACTTGCATTAAAATCGCCTTTAAGCGCGCTTGTAAGCATATATAATGCAAAAAGTTCGCCTATATAGGTCTTTGTAGCGGCGACGCTTTTTTCTTCTTCAACGTCCATAAATAGATGGAAGTCGCACGTTTTTGCAATCGGGCTGTCTTCATTGTTGGTTACGGCAATTGTCATAGCGCCGTTTTTAATAGCCTTTTCCATTACGGCTACGGTATCTTTGGACATACCGCTTTGAGAAATTATTACCATACAGGTATTTTTCATATCGACGTTGCTGTCGTATACGGTAGTCAACGACGGATGATATTTTCCTACTTTTATGCCGGTGATAAGCGGGCATACGAAAGAAAATACCGTTGCTGCGTTGTCGGAAGTACCTCTCGCCATAGTTACGATATTGGTAATTCCTTTGTCATTGAAAGCCTTATAAATAGCAGGCAATACGGGTTTGCAAGCGTTTATAGTGCGTTTCATCATAGACGGCTCGCTGAAAATTTCTTGTTGCATTAACGTGGTCATTTTACACCTCTCAACTGTTTTTGTATTTGTACGCCCCTACAAATTGCCTTGAATTTGCAATGGGCGGAGTATTGACTTGTTTTGTATAGTATATCATATTACGCGGTTTTAAGCAATATATACCGCCTTTATTATATGTAAATAAAATCAAAGAATTTCTATCAATGCAATAGAGAAAGCACGAATTGTTCAGCCATACGTCCAGATTTCATACCGTTACGGATTGCCCAAGTCAATGCCCTTTTCTCTAAAGTCGTATCGTCTATATCGACGCCGTATCTCTTGGCAAGTTGGCGCACGATATTGAGAAACTCCTGTTGATCGGGCGATGGATAGTATATCGAAAGTCCAAAGCGCGCCACGAGAGAAAGTTTTTCGTTCTTTGTATCCGACTTGTGGAGTTCGTCCATAGGGTCTATGTCGTTGCCGTCGCTGTAATGTTCTTTTATCAGATGTCTGCGGTTGGACGTCGCATAGATAAGCACATTGTCGGGCTTGACTTCAAGTCCGCCGTCTATAATGGCCTTAAAATATTTGTATTCCACCTCAAAGTCGTCAAAGGAGAGGTCGTCAAGATAAAGTATGTATTTATAATTGCGGCCTGCAATTTTGCTTATCAGGTCGCTGATATGCATAAATTGATGTTTATACAGTTCTATGACTCGCAAACCGTCTTCATAGAATTCGTTTATAAGGGCTTTTATCGTCGAAGATTTGCCTGTGCCCATATCTCCGTAAAGAAGCACGTTGTTTGCTTTTTTCCCTTCAAGAAAAGCTTTGGTATTCTGCATAACCTTTTGCTTTTGCAATTCGTATCCTACTAGGTCTTGAAGGCGCTTGGTATCCATACAGGTGATGGGTACGAGTTTGGCGCGATTATTTTCGTCAACTACTCTAAAGGCTTTGTTGAGTCCGAGTTCGCCAACTCCGTATGCTTGGTAAAATTCCACTACTGTATCCAAAAATGTTTGCGTCGTCTTACACTTTGAAAGGCGCTCGGTAAATTTTTCGATAAGATGCGCGTAAGGGAAAGAGGACTTTGTAAGAGTACTTTTAAAGTAAGTAATGTGTTTTAGACTATTTTCTGCCGTAGGCAATATGGATGGCGAAGTATTAAATGCTTCCATAAGAATACGGCAATCGTCGTATGCAAAATCCAATAGCGTTCCGTTTACGCTTTGTTTTCTCTCGCACGCAAGGGAAAACGTGTTTTCGTTGCTTGCTATAAAATAAGCTATATAGTAGTGCCAGGCATTGCCTTGTACGGCGTGTCTTTCGGCAAAAGTAATCAATTTTCCGATAAGGTCAAAGGCTTGCAGATGATTTTGTTCAAATTCTGCAAAATCATTTAATAGAGAGCCTTTAAGGTTGTATAGTCTTAAGTTTTTTACATTCTTTATCATCACAGTATGTCTCTCGCAGTCTTTATATCTAAAATTATATACTATAAATTGCCTGTTATGCAAGAAATATATCTGAGTTAAAGGATATTTGTTTGTCCATTGCCAAATTTTGTGTATTGAACGAACGAATATTAGATGTTAAAATTAAGGTACATTAAGACTTTGTTCCGACGAAAACAAATAAAAATCTATGTCGGAAAGGAGGAAAAAATGATAAAAAAAATAT
>WSNH01000132.1 GCA_013316135.1 Clostridia bacterium | reverse complement strand
TATCATAATAATGTTATTTTGAATAACAATGGGAGTGAATTTATGAAATATGCAGATTTAATTGCCCAAATGTCTTTGGAAGAAAAGGCAGGTCTTTGTTCAGGCAAAGATATGTGGCACACAAAAGCAATTGAAAGATTAGGCATACCGTCGGTTATGATGTGCGACGGACCTCACGGATTGAGAAAGCAAGACGATAGCGGCGTCTCAACAAGTCTCAACGTATCGGTTGACGCTATATGTTTTCCCACTGCGTCGGCAACTGCGTCGTCTTGGGACAAAGCACTACTCAACCAACTTGGACAGGCAATCGGCGAAGAAGCCGTCGCCGAAAACGTAGCTTTGGTACTAGGTCCGGGTACGAACATCAAAAGAAATCCTCTATGCGGACGCAACTTTGAATACTTCTCCGAAGACCCATATCTTGCGGGTATGCTTTCAGCAAGTTTTATCGACGGCGTTCAAAGTAAGAATATAGGCACGTCTATAAAGCACTATTGCGCAAACAATCAAGAAACTTACCGTATGACTATCAACTCCGTCGTCGACGAAAGAACGCTAAGAGAAATCTACCTCTTGCCGTTTGAAATTGCAGTAAAGCAATCTCAGCCGCGCACTATTATGGCTTCATATAATCTCATCAACGATACATACGCAACGGAAAACGAGTTTTTGCTCAACAAAGTCTTGAGAGACGAATGGGGATTTGAAGGGCTTGTCGTCAGCGACTGGGGCGCAACCAACAAGCGCGTGAAAGGTCTCAAAGCAGGTCACGACCTCGAAATGCCTTCAAGCGGCGGAATGAATGACAAACTTATTGTCAAAGCAGTACAAGACGGTTCGCTCGACGAGAGCGTGCTTGATACGGCTGTCGATAGAATTCTCGACCTGGTTATGAAATCGACAAAAAATCCAAAAGACGCGACTTACGACAAAGAAGAACATTATCAGATTGCAAAGAATATCGCAAAAGAAAGCGCCGTGTTGCTCAAAAACGACGGTTCGCTGCCTCTCCGGACTCAAAAAATCTTGCTCGTAGGCGAACTTGCAATTGAGCCGAGATTCCAAGGCGCAGGATCTTCTTTTGTCAACTGCACCAAGATTTCAACCGTAGAACAAAGTTTGCGCGACGCAGGTATCGAATATGAATTTACAAGCGGTTACGATCTCTCTGACGAATCATTTAAGAAGAATGCAAAACTCCGCAAAAACGCAGTTGAACTCGCAAAGAATTACGACACAGTGCTTGTAGTCGCAGGCTTGCCTGAAAAATACGAAGCAGAAGGCTTTGACAGAAAGCATATAAATATGCCTCAAAGTCACGACTTGTTGATTGAAGAACTTGCTCAAGTCAACAAAAACGTCAATGTAGTGCTCACAATGGGCTCAAGCGTGGAAATGCCTTGGATAGATAAAGTGCGCAGCGTGCTTTGTATGTATCTCGGCGGTCAGTCGTCAGGCGACGCTTGCGTAGACCTCCTGCTTGGCAAGGCAAATCCTTGCGGAAAATTGGCAGAGACTTTTGCGCTCAAACTTTCCGACATACCTTCTACTCAAAACTTCCCCGGCGCAAGATTCAGCGTGGAATATAGAGAGGGACTTTACGTTGGATATAGATATTTTAATACGGCAAACGCTCCTGTACTCTTCCCATTCGGTCACGGTCTTTCATACACAAAGTTTGAATATTCCAATCTCACCTTGTCTTCAAAGAACATAACCGACAAAGACATTTTGACTGCTACCGTAGACGTACAAAACGTGGGAGATATGGACGGCAAAGAGATAATCCAACTATACGTCAACGACGTGGAATCCAGCGTATACACCCCATATCAGCAACTCAAAGGATTTGAAAAGATTTTCCTCAAAGCAGGCGAAAAGAAGAGAGTTACTTTCAGCCTCGATAAACGCAGTTTTGCATTCTACAACGTCAATGCAGGCGATTGGCAGGTGGAAAGCGGAGAATTCAAGATTATGATAGGTGCTTCAAGCAGAGATATTCGTCTTGAAGACAGCGTAACCGTCAACTCTACCGATACTGCCGAAATCATTCCCACTTCGGCAGATTCTTGGTATTGCGCTCCCGACGCAAACAAGGAGATCACTAAGGAAGAGTTCTTGGCAATGGCTGGACTTAATATCAAAGAAGATTACCGCATTGCAAAGAAAGGCGAGTTCACCGAGGACGATTCTTTTGAAGATATGGCAAATACCAGCGGACTTGCAAGGTTTGCGCTCAAGATTGCAAAACCTGCTATCAGAATGAGTATGAAAGCCCAAAAGGACGATCCCAATTATCTTATGATTTACGAAGTAATGAAAACTTCCCCGATGAGAGCGTTGGCATTCTCATCTCAAGGTATGTTCAATATGAAGATGGTCGACGGCGTCGTGACAATTATGAACGGCAAATTCTTCAAGGGCGTAGGTATGGTACTTAAAAACATAGGCGGAGACGAAGAAGACAAAGCAAAGAAAAAAGCCGAAAAAGCAAAAGCCAAAGAAGAGGCAAAACAAGCAAAAAAATCCAAATAAAAACATCAAGACCCGCTACTGAAATAGCGGGTCTTGTACGTCTTTGAGTACAAATATTCAATCTTTGCCATACACTTTTTTGCATATATAACTTGCATATTTTTCTGCAATATTTATACCGGTAACAGCCTCTATACCGCCGAAAAAAGCATTGGAATTTACTTCGCAAATATAGTATTTATTGTTCCCCTGCAGTATATCTATGCCGCAGTAATCTAAATCAAGCAAATCTGCGACCTTCTCGCATAACTCTTTTGCCTCTTGCGAGAGAATAATATTTTTGCCTTCGCCGCCCAATTCAAGGTTTGATCTAAAGTCCCCTCTTGACTGACGCAACATTGCCGCTACTACCTTTCCGCCAATAGCAATCACGCGAATATCCTTACCGTAACTTTCTTGGATGAATTGTTGAAATAAGTGAGGCGAAAACTTCAGTTTTTCAGCAATTTCACACAATTCGGCAATATCATTTGCCTTATACACATCTTTGCCAAGCGAACCGTAACTTGACTTTATTATCACGGGAAATCCCAATATCTGACCGACATTTTGAATTGCTTTGACATTCAATTTTTGATTTTCATAGCACAGCAATCCCGGCAAGGTGCGAGGCATAGGAATAGAGTTTTGCGACAACAAGATTGCCGTCTGCATTTTATCGTCGCAAGCCTGAATAGCATAATGCGTATTAAAAAGTCGCAAGCCCGACCTTTCAAGCATAAGCGATACGTACTTATCTTTATCCAAATATATACAAAAATCGTAATCTTTGACATTGCTTAATATTTCACCGTCGTTGTCTATTTGAGCAATAAAGCAATCATTTCTTTTAATATCAACATCTACGCCGTTTTTTTCCAACTCTTCTTTGAGCCTAATGGACTGATTCAAACTGCTCTGCTGTCTCGTATATGCGTTTACTAATATCAAACCTTTTTTCATACTGTACCTGCCTTACTATCAATCGTCTATCACTACGCAATTTACAAAACCGCTATACGCAGTACAGGCGTCAAGAGCAATAATTCCGTCGTCTATAAAGGGAGAGAAGTCTGCGTCTTCCCTAAACTCTCCGCCATTGCCTTGTATTTTACTGTGACCGTACGAAGTGCGATAGTGTCCGCATACAATAGTCTTGCCTTTTTCTATGACGCCTGCGTTCCACATCTGCATACCGTTGAGCCATCTTGCTCCTTCCCACATATCCTTTCCCGCATTGCGCCAATTCTCAAGATATCTTGCTTGACCTACGTTTGCGCAAGGTATCCATCCGTGAACAAATATATAATGTTCCGTCTCAAAATAATCGCGCATTGACGGTATTATCTTTACAACGTACGGCGTCTTACGCGCGCCCTGTACATAACTCTTGGGATTTAGAATCGACTTTGTGTCGTCGCTTTCTATAAGTTGCAAACCGGTGTTATACGTACCGTTGCGTACGTGAGTATGGGCAGGATAACCTTCGTCAAAATCCAGCAATTGCATAAACAAATCTTCGTGATTGCCTTTTATCAAAATTACTTCGTCTTTCTCCATAAGGTCAAGGATAAAATTCTGCAAGTCTTTGGCTTCTCTGCCTCTGTCAAACAAATCTCCGCAAACCACTAATTTGCGAGGTTCCTCGTCCTCAAAA
>WSNH01000131.1 GCA_013316135.1 Clostridia bacterium | reverse complement strand
AATCAGAGGTACGTTATGTCAATCACAGTGGCAAAATTCGGCGGTACGTCAATGGCAGACGCCAAGGCAATCACTAAAGTAGCCGAAATAATCAAGCAAGACGCAAAGCGCAGATACGTCGTAGTGTCGGCTCCAGGCAAGAGATTTTCGCAAGATCACAAGATCACCGATATGCTATACGCTTGTTATCACGACTTGCAAATCAACGGCGAATGCAAAGATACGTTTGATAAGATAAGAGATAGATTTAAAGGTATCGTCGCAGATCTTGCAATAGACCTCGATATTGACGGTTATCTTGACAAAGTCGAAGAGGAAATGAATAAATACGACTCCGCAGAGTTCTGCGCGTCGAGAGGCGAATATCTTTCCGCCGTAATTATGGCAAAGGTGTTGGGCTATAAATTTATTGACGCCAAGGAAATTATGGTCTTTGACGAAAACGGCGATTTCCAAGCTGAACTCACCAACGAAAAGGTCAAAAATGCGCTTGCAGGCGTTGAGAGAGCAGTCGTACCCGGTTTCTACGGCGGAGACGAGGCAGGTATCGTGCATACTTTCAGCAGAGGCGGCTCTGATGTCTCGGGCGCAGTTATTGCAAGAGCAGTAGGAGCAAACCTATATGAAAACTGGACGGACGTCAACGGATTTATGTCGGCAGACCCGCGTATTGTCGATAATCCAAAGCCTATAGCCGCGCTTTCGTATAAAGAACTCAGAGAACTCGCTTATATGGGCGCAAATGTGCTTCACCCCGAGTCGATTTTTCCTGTAAGAATAAGTAAAATACCAATCAATATTCGCAATACTTTCTGCCCGACGGCAGCCGGAACAATGATAGTCGCCGACCTTGACGAAAAAGAACTGGGCAAGAGAGTTATCACAGGTATTGCAGGTAAAAAGGGCTACAGCATAGTATATATAGAAAAGTCTATGATGAACAGCGAACTCGGTTTTGTACGCAAAGTGCTTGCAGTGCTTGAGTATTATAATATTTCTTTTGAACATATGCCTTCGGGTATAGATACTATGAGTATCGTAATTGCCGACAGCGAACTTGCTGGCAAAGAAGACGTCGTCATAGAGCGCATAAAGAAAGTCGTCAATCCTGATCATATCGAGATCAAGAGCGGTATATCTTTGATTGCGACAGTCGGTCAAGGTATGTCGTTTAAGCCAGGCAGCGCAGCGACGCTTATCGGCGCGCTTGCCAAAGAAAAAATCAACATCAGAATGATAGATCAAGGCTCAAGCGAAATGAACATTATTGTGGGTATTGCGACGAGTGACTACGAGAGAGCAATAAACGCAATATACCAAGCGTTTAAGAAATAAGAAGGTCTTGACACATAAGTACATTGCAACTTTTCGGCAAACGTGAATTGGAATTATTCGATTATATCATACTTTGCGGATTTATAATGCTGTTATTGCAACGGTTATATTAAAAAGCGTATCTTAAATCAAGATACGCTTTTTTAGTTATGAATTAAAATATATGACAGTTAAAAACCTCTTCGCTTTTGTCAAAGCAACTATAAATTACGAATAACGGTGTTACCTTAAAATGACAAAGCGAAATTCATACGATATATACTTTTACTTCGTAGGAGTTTAGATTTACCGTAAACTTTCTGTCAGTTTTGATTGTTTCGCCGCTCCATTGCTCGGTGAGCGTATATTGGTTTTTGTGATTCATTTTGACGTATTCGTCATCGACGATTTTTTGCAAGTCGACGGATACTTTTTTGTTGCCGTTGCGCATATTGAACAGACATATTGCCGTCTTGTCGTCAGCAAGCGGTTTTGCAAGAATATCCACGCCGCCGCATCGTTTGATCACCTTTGCTTGTTTGCCTAGAGGGTCTTGATTTATGGCAATCATATTCTTGTTGGTGACTATGTCGATTACATCTTGTTTTACGGTTCTTAAGTCATTGCCTAGTATAAGAGGAGCGTTGAGCATACACCATACGCTGAAGTGCGATTTATTTTGGTCATACGTCAGTTTGCCGTTGCCGACTTCAAGCATATCGGGATCGTTCCAACCGCCTACGCCGGAGTATTCATACAATTTTGCCGTATGCTTATAGAGCATAACGATCCAATTCCAATTTGGGTTGATATCGGGAGTAGTACGCCATAGGTTGCCGGCTTTTGCGCCCCATTTGTACGGCTTGTTGAGTCCCCATTCGCATATGGAAAAAGTGATAGGTTTTTCCTCTTCGCCGCGCTCGAGAGCAACTCTCTTTGTGGCTTTTTTGAGCGCTTGACCCATTTTGTAATATTGCAGAGCGGCAGAGTCCGCGCGGCAGGTCACCGGGTTGTATAGTTGAATGACGTTGACGCCTTTATTGAGGTGTACGATTTGTTGAAATCTCGCTGTAAGATTCCAGAATTTTTGATGGGGGAATTCATAGATATGATTTTCGCCGTTGACTTTTGCGACAAGAGTTTTGTTATACCAGCCTTTCTTTTTTATACATATTGTCAAGACGTATTCGCCGTCTTCGTCTACGCACACGTTGTCAAAAGTCGCCACGCCCCTTGCTTTGTCAAGACCCGAGATATAATATCCGCCGTCAAGTTTTTCTTCAGGCATAAACTTGGCAAGTCCGTCGAGTTTTGCTTGTTTGCAATTGACAACTGTTCCTTGCTTTTCGCCAACTTTGACAATTTCTAAGGCGTATACGAGCGGAGTGTATTTGCTATATTGCTCGTTGTGGCAAAAGTCGTATTTGAAGTATTCGATACCCCATCTGGCAAAATTGAGAGAGTCTTTTTCTTCGTTGTGTAGAGAAGCAGGCAGGTTTTCGCAAGTCAAAGTACCGTTTGAAGAATAGATACCCACTTTAAGTCCCAAGTCGTTGAGTTTAGTCACGAGAGAGGAAATACCGTTCTTAAAACGTACCAAGTCGCCTTGTAGATTGCCGTTTTCGTCGCGCATATTCGAGTGCCAGTTGTCGTCAAGATTTATAAATTTATATCCTGCGTCAAGCAAGCCTTTTTCCACCATAGCTTTGCCGGTGTCGTATATCAAATCTTCGTCGATATTGTTTTTGAATGTATTCCAACTTGCCCAGCCCATTGGGGGAGTAAGCGCGACGCCGTTGTCGTACTTTTCTCCAATATCAAGTTTTGCTTCTCTTTTGCCCGGTGTCAACAACATTTTTAGATAACACGCCGGACACATACCGTTTCGTTTCATAAATTTCTCCCTATATATTATTAGTCTCTTCTACTATGCTCAAATTGACGCTTTTAATCAAGCAAATTGAAAAATTTTTATATCGTCCTCATACCCGATTGCAATGGCGTTGCCGCGTTTTACGACAAATCTTTTACCCTTAAATTTATTTGCCGTATAGATACTTTTATCCGCTAATCTTTTGTCGCCGTACCAAATAATGAGCACGCTTTCGTCACCTTTGGTATAGGTACGTATCGAATAGTCGCCGAAATCAAAAAAAGCGTGAGTATAGCCGGCTTTTATGTATTTGTCGGTGACTCTTTCTTTACTTGGAGTCACTGATGTAAATGCAAGTCCGCAGGTAAGCAAAATCAAAAAACATACCAATAGGGAAGACAGGATTATTACGCTTTTTCTGTTCATTTTTACCTCGCGATAATTATTACTGATATTATACATCAGTTTTTTGAGAATGTAAAGAGGCAACGTCGGTAAAAACCCCTTATAATTAAAAGCAAAGGCGTAACTAAAGTTACGCCCTAACATTCCATATTTTAACCTAATCAAATTGTCGCAGTTTGCGACTTGCGGAGATTAACTGATAAGATTTAATTAAAAAATCTTGATAGAATCAGCATCGCCAACTGCTACTGCATTGCCCTTTCTTTTAACTGTTTCTTTGGTACCGAGTTTAAGAGCAGCATCGTAAGCGTCTTTTGCGTCATCTTCACTGTCATACCAAGTGATAACAATGTTTTTAGTAAGTTTAGTACAAGTGATGACTTTAGCGGTTTCACCACCTACAACAAGGTAATCTTCACCTTTAAACTTGTCGATTACACTCTTTTGGCTTGGTGTACAAGCGACGCACATAACTGCTACCATAACTACCAAAAGTACAACGGCAACAGAAAGAACGACTTTCTTTTTCATAGTTGTTTGCCTCCTATAATATTTTTTGATATTTTTATTGTATCATTGAATATCGGAAATGTAAATATTTATTTAAAATTTT
>WSNH01000130.1 GCA_013316135.1 Clostridia bacterium | reverse complement strand
AATAAAAATATGGTATAATTGGCATAGTTAAATGGTGGAACAAGCCGTCGCGGACGGCTCAAAGGCGTAAATTGCGTCTAAAATAAGAAGGAATGTATGAAATCTTTTAAAATAACAAAAAATTTCACGATTGAAGAAGAAAGCGAAGAAAGTTCTTTAAACCTCAAAGAGTACGCAAAAATCAAAATTATCAGAGCAGGAGTTTGCGAAAGCGACGTCGCAGTGTTTGCAGGAAAGATTACCAACGTCAACTTGCCGCTCTGTCCGACGAGAACTGCAATAGGTCTCGTAAGCGAAAGCGAAGATATTACGCTGAGGAAAGGACAAAGAGTTATGCTCTCACCCTATACTCGTTTGGAAAACGGCAAACACGTCGTCAACGGTCTTAAAAACGACGGCTATCTTGCAGATTACGTCTACGCTCCTTTGCACAACATTTATACCGTCCCTATCGGGATAAGCGACAGCGCTTTTACTTTTATTGAAGATATTGCAATTGCAATAAATATCGTGGAAAAATTGGATATTGAAAAGACAAAGTACGTTATGCTCTACGGCTGTACTTCCATCAATCTTATCATCGCTCAACTATGTATATACTATCAAGCAATTCCAATCGTAATTGACAACGATTCTTCTCGTCTTGATTTGGCAAGGGAGTTGGGAGTGTATTACGCAATCAACTTCGTCGAAGAAGACGTCTTGCAAAAACTCAAAGAAATCACAAGCGGAAAACTCGTCGAATATCTCATATTAAGCAGCGACGTATGCGACGAAGTCGGCAAAATGTTGCATTACTTGCGTCGAAACGGCAAAGTTGCAATTGTAGGTTACAACACGGCAATACCTCCGCTTAAAGGCGACCTGTCTCCTATCATTTCAAACAATTTGACAGTATACGGAATAAGCGACGGTTTCGGCGAAATAGAAACGGCAATCAATATGCTTGCGACGGAAGTCGTCAAAGTAGATTGCTTGATAGAGCAGGAAGTCGACATCAGCGAAGCCAAACAAGTTTTCAGCGACTTGGCAAAAAAACACAATTATCTCAAAACTATATTTAAATGCTAAAACGCATTTTATTATTAAATTATCAATTCGCCTAAAACGCGTAATTAAAGAGGATATAAACCGCATATCCTCTTTTTGTTAAGTTTCTCTTATTTATACGCTATCTAAGATTAAAAATAGTTATTTTGTCAGCATTTCGCCAAGCGCATTGACGCTACCTGCGCCCAAAACCACTACCACATCTCTTGCCGTGGAATTGTTTTGAACATATTCTCGCGCGCTTTCGTAGTCTTGCAAATATAGAGCGCCCTCGCAATTCTTGTTGATATATCTTGCAAGCCCATCGCCTCCAAGCCCTTCGTCTTTGCTTTCTCTCGCGCCATACGTCGGAAGTATTATCAAATCGTCAGCCCAATAAAAACTGTCTGCGAACTCATTGAGCAAAGCCTTGGTGCGCGAATATGTATGCGGCTCGAATACCGCGATTATTTTGCCTTTTGTCATAAGCCTTACCGTGTCTATCGTAGCGGAAATCTCCTTGGGATGATGCGCATAATCTACTATTACTCGCGCTCCGTTAGGAGTACGTCCACAGTCTGTAAAACGTCTGTCTACGCCGTCGAAGCCAGCAATGTTGTGGGCTACTTCATCCATATCCAGCCAATTGAGATGACATACTGCTATTACCGCCAACGCGTTGAGCACATTGTGTCTGCCGTAAATATTGAGATTAAATTTTCCTATTCGTTTGCCGTCGCAAAGCGCATCAAATCTAAATTTGCCTCCGTCATTTTGAATATTGACAGCCCTAAAATACGCGCCTTCGCCAAAACCGAACGTATACACCTTGTCTCTGTCGACGCCGCGCAAATCCAGCACTTCAAAAGCATCTTCTCCTATGACGACGGTCTTGGACTGCTCTGCAAACTTGACAAATGCCTCGTACATACTTTCCCTGGTAGGATAAGTGTCGGGGTGGTCGTAATCACAGTTGAGAATCACTCCGATATCAGGCTCAAGAGACAAAAAACTGCGTCCGTATTCGCAAGCCTCCGTAATAAAATAATCGTCGCCGGTGTCTATATAATTTGCGCCGATAGACTTGATAATACCGCCTACGTGTCCCTTGAACGGCAAAGCCATTTTGTCAAAGATATGACACAGCATTGCGCTGACGCTCGTCTTGCCGTGCGAACCGGCAACCGCTATTACGCTTTTGCAAGTCTTTGCCATAAGCGCAAGATAGGCTTTGCGCTCCATACACCTTATCTTATTTGCGCGCGCAAACTTGAGTTCGGAATCCTCTCCGCCGACGGCGGACGTATAAACCACCAAATCGCATCCCGACACGACGCTGTTGTTGCTACCCACATATGCGTTGATACCGTAACCTTTGAGTTTTTGAAGTATCTCGCTGTCGCGCATATCAGAACCGCTCACCCATACTCCCGCTTCGCTCGTCAACATTGCCAAAGCGGACATACTTATTCCGCCTATGCCTATAAAATGAATCCTATTAAAATCAAACATATTCTATAATATGCAACAATTAAAAAAAATTTGCCAATTAAGGCAAATTTTCGACAAGTACTACATTAAATTTAATAGAGTTTTCTCCAATTCGGTCGGACATATTGCTAAAATACTTGTTTCGACTGCGAAGATTGGCGCGATTTTTATTAAAGGATATTCTTGATACGATAAGCCAACAAATTCTTGGAGTTTTCTGCCATAGACTTTATTACGTTGGTACGCGTGATTGAGTCGTCGTACATCTCCGAATAAAGAGTGCCTTCCAATTCGCCTATCTCTTTATAGATATCTTTAATATCATTGTTGGGGCAAGTAAATTCCAAGATATTACGCTTGCCTGCCCACCACTCTTTTGTTTGCAGAACGGCTTTGCGAGCGGCGGAATAGTCCTTGTCAATTAGCAATTGCTGAATCTCTTCGCAACGCAATACCAAATCGTCAAACGCCTTTTGCATAAAGACTTGTTCACTTATACCTAAGGCAAGTATTATAACTACCAATGCGATAGTAAGAATTATCTTCCCCATATCAGCCTACCTCCTCGCTTATCTTGCCGGTGACAAATTTACCTGACCTTGGTTGAAGATAAAAACTATCTCCGCCGGTCACAAGCAAAAGCAAAATTTCATCTTGCTTATAGCCTAATTTGTCAATAAGCGACTGCACTTTGTTTTCGTCAAGATTACATCTTTTGATATTACGCCCCATACGTTTGCCTTCGCAAATTACGGAATACGGAAGTTGAGTTTGCTCAACCTGAAGCGCCATATCCCCGACCGTGACGGCTTTGTTAGCCGACTTAGGTACGACGGACATATCGCCGTTGGTCTCAATGATTGCCCACTCGATTTCTTCGGGAGACGTATAGTCCTTTGCGCGGATAGATTCCATAATATCGTGTACCGTCATATCAAGTCTGTTGATTGCTTCAAAGTCTATCCCGTCTGGCGTAATAACTATGACAGGCTTACCGTTGATAATCCGACGCATCTTGATAGAGTGCTTTACTATCTTTGTCAGCACAAACTCTACGACAAACAACGTGAATATAGGTACAAGACCGTAAAGTATAGGCACCTGCGTATCCGACATAGGAATACACGCAAGTTCTGCGGCGATCAACGTAATAGTAAATTCAAACGGTTGTAATTCGCCCAATTGTTTTTTACCCATCAATCGCATTACTATCAATAAGAATAAATAGATCAGTATAGATCTTGTAAAAACTATCAGCATACTACCATTATGCGTAAGTTAAATAAAATTATGTAAAAGATAAATTTGATATTTATTGTCATTTCGAGCGTAGCCGAGAATATTATCCGTAATCAAACAGGTGCGTACTAATCCGCACACACCTGCTTTAAAACATTCTGATATTGCATTCGTATTAGATATTTCGACTTCACTTTGCTTTATATTACTCATTCAAGGCATATTTTTCGATTCAAACGAGTAATTCTGAGCGTAGCCGAAGAATCTATTATTTTTTATTGCGCATACTTCTCTGTTCTCTCAACAAATCTTGATATCTCTCTATCTGGTCGTCTCTCAAGTCCACCATCTTCTTTGCCGTCTCAAAGGCTTGCTTGTCGCTTACTATTACTTCCGTCTCCTTGACTTTCACCTTTGTGCCGTCTCCCGTTGCGTCTCGCCTGATGTCTTTCATATACTCGTCTTCCATCTTCAACAGCGC
>WSNH01000129.1 GCA_013316135.1 Clostridia bacterium | reverse complement strand
AATTCACAGCGTGGATATTCGCGTTTAATTCAGTCAAAATTACAATAAAAGAGATTATTCAAATTGAATAATCTCTTTTATTAGGATAATTTATCTTAGATTCTTCTCGTCTTTGCTCAAAAGAGTACATTTTTTTATCAATATTCTTTTCTATCCGCCAAAGCGCGAGACAGTGACACTTCGTCTGCATATTCTATATCGCTTCCCATAGAAATACCGCTTGCAATGCGAGTCACTTTGATTCCCATAGGCTTGATAAGTCTTGCGATATACGTAGCAGTCGCTTCTCCGTCTATGTCGGGATTTGTCGCCATAATGACTTCTTTTACGCCGACAAGTCTACCCATCAATTCTTTAATACGAATATCGTCAACTCCTATGCCCTGCATTGGATTGAGAGTGCCTTGCAATACGTGATATACTCCGCTATAATCTTTGATTTTTTCAAAGGCAATCACGTCCTTTGGTTCCTTGACTACGCAAATAACAGATTTGTCTCTTGTGGCGCAAATTTCGCAAACGTCGTCATCTGTATAATTACCGCAAATCGAACAATAATGAATACTTCTTTTTGTCTCAACGAGCGCTTGAGCAAATTCTTGAACTTCTTCTTCGCTCATATTGATTATTTTATAAGCGTATCGCTGAGCCGTCTTTGCTCCCACTCCCGGCAATTTTGAAAATTGCGCAACAAGTCTAGCCAAAGGTTGAAAATACGACATATTATACACCTAGTCCGGCGAACTTACCGAGTTTTTCCTCTCTGATTTCTTCAGCTTTTGCAGTAGCATCGTTAAAAGACGCAACGATAAGATCCTCAAGCATCTCTATATCGTCCGGATCTACTGCCTCAGGTTTGATTTTCACCGCCGAGACTTGCTTCTCGCACGTCATAGTTACTTCTACAAGTCCGCCGCCGCTCGTGCCTGTGACTTCAATTGTTTTAAGTTCCTCTTGCGCTTCCATCATTTCTTGTTGCATTTTTTGCGCTTGACGCATAAGTTGTTGCATATTGCCCATTCCGCCGCCAAAACCGCCAAATTTACCCATAATATATACTCCTTTATAATTATTATAATATTATAAATATTTTATCAATATTATATATGTTGATAGCAAAGGTGTATTATGGTAGAAAAAATTGCGTTATATCCCGCGCACGTTGCAAGACTTATTTCGATTAGGAAAAAGATATACAAGGTTGTCGGACATTTGTCGTGCGAGGCGGCGTTGAGCAAAGAACCTATACCAAAGGCGTTGCTTGATAAGGCAAGTTTTTCGCCGTTCAAAAACGGAATGGTATGGGGCAGTGATTTTGACTGCGCCTGGTTTAGATTTAAAGGACAGGTTCCCGAAGAGTGTAAGGGCAAGAAGGTCGTCGCGCTTATCAATGTGCAAGGCGAAGGCTTAGTCTATATCGACGGACAGCCGAGACAGGGTATCACGCAGGTGCTCGACGGAATAGATATTGTGCAATCTGTCAAGGGCAAACAATCCGTAGACTTGTTCAATCCTGCTGAGGGCGGAGAGCAAGTGGAATTGCTCGTCGATTGCGGTTTCAACGGTAAGCGCAACAGAAAAGACATCAAGGTCAGACTTATGCGCAAGGACTTGGCAATTTGCAACGAAGAGGCATTGACGTATTATTACGATTATCTTCAACTTCTAATGGTTATGCTCACTTACGAGAAAAACAAGCGTCTCAGTCAGGCAAGACTTAAGGAAATCAACAATGCGCTCAATCATTCTTACAAACTTGCAAAAAAGAGTATGACTGAAGCGCACGAATATTTGACCCGGATTATCACAAAGCCTATTGAAGAGGACGTCACGGAATATACCGCTATAGGACACGCGCATATAGACCTTGCTTGGCTTTGGCCTATAAGAGAGGCCAAGCGTAAGGGCACGCGTACTTTTGCCACTGCTCTCAACAATATAGACAAATATCCCAATTATATATTCGGCGCGTCCCAAGCGCAATTATTCGACTGGATTAAGCAGGAAGAGCCGGATTTATATGAGAGAGTAAAAAAGGCGGTTGCCGACGGCAGAATAGAATTGCAAGGCGGGATGTGGACTGAAAACGATTGCAATATCCCAAGCGGCGAGAGTATAATACGCCAGTTCTTATACGGCGAAAAGTTTTTTAAAGACGAGTTTGGCAAGACTTGCAAAATGGTATGGCTCCCCGACGTATTCGGCTATCCCGCGTCTTTGCCGCAGATAATGAAGAAGTGCGGAAGAGATTACTTTATGACGATAAAACTCTCTTGGAATACCGTCAACAAGTTTCCATACAAGACTTTTTTGTGGAAGGGTATCGACGGCAGCGAGATATTGTCGCACCTGGCTCCGCAAGGCAACTATAATTCCACGGCTTCGCCGATGGCAATTACCAAGTCCGACAACGGCAACACGCAAGCAGACCAAATCGACAAGGCTTTGCTTATTTATGGCATAGGCGATGGAGGCGGCGGACCGGGCGAAGCGCATCTTGAGATGATAAAGCGAGAGGTCAACGAAAATGGCTTAAGCAAAGTAGTATGCCGTCCGGCAGAACAACTTTTCGACGATTTAAATAGTCAATACATTGAAGTTTTGCCCACTTATGACGGTGAGTTGTATCTGGAAAAACATCAAGGTACTTATACTTCGCAATCCAACAACAAACTTTATAATAGGCTTATGGAGCAGTCTTTGCATACTTTGGAGTGGCTTATGTCACTCGCCAAAGTCAAGGGAGTCAAATACGACTGTCCTCAACTTGAAAATATATGGAAAGAAGTGCTTCTATATCAATTCCACGACATAATTCCCGGTTCATCCATCAACAGAGTATATGTCGAATCAGTGGCAAGATACAAGGAGATATACAGCCAAGTCAACGAATATATCGACGCTATATTGCAGTCATTGACGACACGCGGAGGCTTGGGGGTAGTCAATCCCATCGGCTTTGATAGAAAAGAATTTGTCAAGGTTGCGGACAGATGGTATAAGGCAGATGTCAAAGCCTATTCTTCGGCATTGCTCGCCGAGATCGGCATAGAAGATAGAGACAACCTGTCGCGAGGCAGGGACTTTATTCAGAATGACAAAGTCAAAGTGCATTTTGCAAAAGACGGCGCGATAGATTCGCTGATAGATTTGTCTAATGACAAAGAATTGTGCGGAGACTATCTCAACAAACTTGCTGTATATTCCGACCCCAAGATGTATTACAATGCTTGGGATATTAAAATGAATTATCAAAATATGCGTAAATGGCAATTCAAATTGGAAAGCCACAAGTCTTATGTCGACGGCGTAAGAGTAATAATGGAGAATATCTATACATTCAAAGACAGCACGATAATTCAAAAAGTGACTTTGACAAAAGGCAGCAGTATGGTAGTATTCGACACGACGGTAGATTGGAGAGAAACATACAAGATGTTGCGCGCTGACTTCCGTCCGAGTTTATATTCAGACACAGTCAATTGCGATATTCAATTCGGCAATTTCGACAGGTCTACGCTTGAAGATACGTCTGTGCGCAAAGCGCAGTTTGAAATTTGCGCTCATAAATTCGTCAACGTAGACGACGGCGATTACGGCGTTGCGCTTATCAACAATTGCAAATACGGCTACAGAGCCAAGAACGGACTTTTGTCTCTCAATCTTTTGCGTTCTCCGAAGTCTCCGGATCCACAGTGCGATATGGGCGAGCATAAATTTACGTACGCGTTTTATCCTCACGAGGGCAAGTGGAGCGACAGCGACTTAATCAAGCGCGCTTACGCTCTCAACTATCCGCTTATTGTCAAAGAGGAAATGCCCGATATAGACAATCTTTTTGATATAGACGGAGACGTAATTTTGGAGACCGTCAAGGTAAGCGAAGACGGCAAGGGTATCGTCGCAAGAATATACGAACGCAACGGCAGAGACTGTCACGCAACCGTAAAAGCAAAGTTCCCTTGCAAAAATATATATGAGACCAATATGATAGAGAACGAACCCAAAGCCGTAGACGGTGATGGCTTTGACTTTGGCAAGTACGAAGTCAAGACATTGTTGTTTACTTTGAAATAGCAAAGACCTCATTACTGCGCTCAAGATGGATTATCTGTAATTTTGAGCGTAGTTGACAAATTAAAAAATTAAGATATACATTCGGCTTCACTGCGTTTTGTTTAGGGGGTACATATTAGCCGTTATGCGACTGCAATCAATGGGAAAAACATTTTTCCGCGCGTGAATTTGTGTCTTCCATTTTTGACGAGGAAAAATAC
>WSNH01000128.1 GCA_013316135.1 Clostridia bacterium | reverse complement strand
ATATAGAAGTTGGCAAAAGATTGAAAGAATGTCGAAAGGCAAACAAACTTACTCAAAGGGAAATTAGCGAGATGCTTGGTATAGTTTTGCAACAATATCAGACTTATGAGAGCGGGAGATACCAATTAGATTATGAAAAGTTGGTAAAGGTATGTAAAATTCTCAATGTTTCTGCCGATTATTTATTGGGGATTACGGATATTTAATTCAAAAAAATATAATTAAATTTAGGCGTCGTATTTGCAAAAGCAAAAAAACTATTGACGGACGTAAACGCCCCTTGATTTTTGATAATTCAAGGGGCGTTTTACTCGCACAATCAATTATTTTTTGATATAAATTGTCTTGATTTCGTAAGGAGTAAATTCAAAAGTCGTACCCTTGACGAATTTTTCTTTATTCTCTAGCATATCGCATTCATAAATTGAGGAATTGTCGAAGTTGATATCCAGCGCAGACCTAACTGTTTGCCCGAGACTTTCGTACGCTCTAACGATTATTCCTTCTTCGTCTTCTGCGACTTTTATTGTTTCGATTATGATATTTTTGCTGTCGAATTTGACAAGCGTGTCTATCTCAAGATTTTCTTCAATTACGTCGACAGGATTGTTGAAGCAATATCCCTTTGCCATAAGGTCCGTATCCTCGAACTTTTCTTTGTGCGGATAAATAGCGTAACTAAAAGAGTGAGAACATCTGTCGCAAGTCGGGTCAGGAAATTTTGGTGAACGCAGAAGCGCTAATGACAAGAAGCCGCTCTTCGCTCGGTGACCGTACTTGCAATTATTGAGAAGAGCAAAGCCGTAATCCTCTCCGTCGATATTGACGAATTTATGCGCGCACACTTCAAATTGCGCCCACTTTGGATTGTAATCTTCGTCTTTGTCGTCCTCGCTCGTCGTGCGGTCGAAGTTGCCGAATTGGATATTGCACTTTACATTGTCAGAGAATACCGCAGGCGAAAAGTCTGCGCGAAGCATTTTTAATTCTTCGTGCCAATCTACTGCAGTGTCGAAGTTGACCGTATCGCCGTCTATTCTCAACGTGACTTTCTGCACGATAGACGAGTCGTGATATTTGAACGAGTTTTCTCTCACAAGATATGCGCCGTCGATATAAGTGTTGGAAGACGTCAGCATAAACTCCCACTTTTTCATCATCATATAATTGGTGTCTTTGTCTTTGCCCCAAGATATATCCCACGCATTATAGTATTTGAATGGGTCGGAGTATACTACGAGTTTGTTAAAATACTCTTTGACGAGTTCTTTATTCTCGACTTTGTCAACAAGCGAAATAATCTCGCCGTTGGCACCGAAGGTCACCTTGAGTTTTGCGTTTTCTATAGTGTTTTCATTATATTTAAATTGGCTTTCGTCAATGACTGCAGGTGTGAGTTTTCCGATAGAATGGGCTTTTAGATTTGCCTGATACCACTCGTCACCGACTTTGACATATTCGCTTCTGTCAAAGTCGACAGGATTAACGGCGCTTGTTGATTTTTCAGTAGACATAGCCTCCAAAATCGTCTTTTCTATCTCCGACAGTTCGTCGTACATAATCTTGTATCTGGCGTACGCTTCGTCGTAGATTCGCTTAATGGACGAGCCCGGAAGTATATCGTGGAATTGATACAGCAATACTTCTTTCCAAATTGTCTCGACTTTTTGTCTGTCATAATTTATACCTTGAAGAAAAGCCACTGCGCCCAGCCATTCGAGTTTGTGCAGTTTTTCTTCGATACGCCTGTTCCATTTCTTTGCGTTGGCTTGAGAAGTATAACAGCCTTGGTGTCTTTCATAATACAATTCGCCTTCGTGCGTAGGCAACTTATCTGCCATATCCTTTATATCGTCAAAGAAATTGACGGCGGGAGAAGTTTTGCAAGGCGCCAATCCGTCGATATTCTTTTGGTGACGCATCATATATTCGAGGTGACCTTCGCCCGGACCGCCGCCGCCGTCGCCGTCGCCGTATATCAAAAGCGCTTTGTCGCATATATCTTTTTCTGAATATCTGTCTTCCGATCTTATGATTGCAAGAGGAGAATTACCTGCGTTGTAATCGCCGAGCGGCTCCATATGCGCAAGCAATTTGGTGCCGTCAAGTCCCACCCAGTTAAATGAACGGTAGGGGAATCTGTTGAAATCGTTGGAAGTCAACTTAATTGTCATAAAGTAATCCATTCCGCTCTTTTTGAGCACTTGCGGAAGAGTTGCGGGAAATCCGAATACGTCGGGTAGCCAACACATTCTCGATTTGAAATCAAAATTATCTTTCCAATACTTTTGACCGTAAAGGCATTGTCTTATCCAAGACTCGCCGCCAGTGAGATTTGTGTCGCTTTCTACCCACATACCGCCTTGAAGTTCTATTCTTCCTTCAAGCACATATTTTTTCACTCTCTCAAAGAGTTCGGGATATTCTTCGTGAAGCCACTCGAACATTTGCGGTTGAGACTCGGCAAAATAGAAGCCGTCGTATATCGCAAGGTTGCGAATTTGATTGGCAAAAGTACGCGCTACCTTTCTCTTTGTTTCGCGTATCGGCCACAACCAGCCAAGATCTATATGCGCGTGACCTATGCAGTAATAAGTCGTTGCTTGATACTCCGGCTTTTTTTCTATAGTAGGCTTCAAAAAATCTCTTGCCGCGCTTGCTCCTTGCTTTTTGTAAATCTTATAACTCTGCTTAAGAGCCTTGTCTATTTCTTTAAATCTTGGGCTTTCTTTGTCGAGCACGGTCATAATGAAGAAGAGATCGATATAGTCGTAGTAATATTGATTTATCTCTTCGTCGTGTATGCAAATGTCGCAACGGCGTAAGTGCGCCGTGCATTTGCGAATTCTGAATTTGCCGTTGAAACCTGCGTCGACGTAAAAGTCTATTTTTTCATCGCCAGTCGATTTGTCGGTAATATCAATGCGCTGTTTTGCAATGAGTGAGTGAAACACGTCGCCCTTGCTGAGCACTTGGGTGATACCTTGCAAGACTATGCCGTCTGGATTGAAGACCAATCCTTCGCCTTGCAACTTTATTCTGCATATCACGCTTTTGCCCTTTGCTTTTTGGGGCACTTGTCCGGTGAAGTGAAACCAAGCGCAGTCAAAACTGTCCGCGTATTCTTTGCGCTTGCCCCAAGACTGCCACTGTTTGATGGGCTTGAAGGCGCTCTTGTCGAGGTCATCCCATTTTATAGGCTCTTTGCTTTTGATTATCTCTGCTTTCAGATTGCCCACTTTTTTGTTGATTGAGCATTTCAAATCCCATATATTAAATATGTGACCGGATTTAGATAAGGCTTTCTTTACGATTACTTTTTTATCGTATCCCATTAGTACTCCTTCTCGGCGTTTGCTCCAATGATTTGCATTTTGTTACTGCCGAGTATATTTTGATACTTTTATATATTGTATCATATTCTAATATGCGTAAGCAATATCAAAAAAGTATAATTTATAATAAATATTATGGACAAAACGGATTAAAATACCAAGTTTATTGCAAATGTAAATCTAAAGTGCTAGAATTGAAATATGAGCGAAAGACACAGCCTACAGGTCGGGCAGGAGAATATAGAATATATTTTGACGCGCAAAAAAATGCGCAATATGCGAATGAGAATCACGTCAAAGTGCGAAGTGACGGTGTCTTGTCCTTTTCATACTCTGATATCCGATGTCGAAAAGTTTATTGAAAAAAATCTGGATTGGATAAAGAAGTCGCAATCTAGCATTTTGCAAAACGCAACATCGCTTGAAAAGTATGAGTATATGACTGGCGAAAAGTTTTTGTATCTTGGCAAAGAGTATACTCTTATGGTAAAAGAAGGGCAAACACGAGAGATTAAGTCGGCAGGCGATTATATCTTTATGACGGTATACGATCTGTGGGATTTTGAAGATAAGCGGTCGCTCCTTGATAAGTGGTATAAGTCGCAGGCAAACAGGATATTTGCCGACAGGTTTTCCTATTTGAAATTCCTTCATAAAGATTTTTTTGCGGGGAATTATCAACTTATAATAAAAAAGGGCGTGTCTACTTGGGGGACTTGCGCCGTAAATACCGGCGTTGTTACGCTCAACTTTAGATTGATTTACGCGCCGATTGAACTAATTGATTCCGTCATATTGCACGAGTTTTGTCACTTTTATTACATTCATCACGACAAGGATTTTTACGGATTGCTTGCGACGCTCGACCCACTATACAAAGAGCATAGCAAAGCCTTGGATAGAAAGTATATTGATTATACGCATTATAATGATTAAGCTTTAGTTATATATGGTGC
>WSNH01000127.1 GCA_013316135.1 Clostridia bacterium | reverse complement strand
TTTTAGTACTGAGTAAATAGCAATGCTTTGTTTACCTACTCTTCGGCGGTTTGAGCGAGCAAGACGAGAAAAACGAGCATTTGACGACGGGAGCATACTTGCTGTACTGACGACTTAAACTAAGCGGAGTTTGACAAAGTATTACGACGCTTATAATCGCCGAGCCTGTCACTATACAACTAAATCCGACATATAGTGTAGTGTCAATCTTTAGGAGGTAAAAATGAAAAAAACTATATGCATTATACTTACCTTGGCGCTCATAGTTGTGATGTGCCTCGGATGTATGGCAGGTTGCAATCAAGACGATGGCAACACTATCAAACTTATTGAAGTAACTCATTCCGTATTCTACGCTCCGCTTTACGTAGCAATAGACGGCGGATATTTCAAAGAGGAAGGAATTGAAATAAAACTTTCCAACGGCGGCGGCGCAGACAAATGTATGACTTCTATTATTGCAGGACAGTCGGACATTGGTCTTATGGGACCCGAGGCTGCAATATATATTGCCAATGAAGGCAGAGCCGACTACCCCGTTATATTCGCCCAACTCACCAAAAAGGACGGATCTTTCCTTATGGCAAGACAACCCAACGAGAATTTTTCTTGGGCTGATATTGCCGGCAAAAATGTCATAGGCGGTAGAAAAGGCGGCGTGCCGGCTATGGCGCTTGAATACGCAATCAAGAAGGCCGGTCTTGTAGACGGCAAGGACTATACTCTCAATTTTGACGTGCAGTTCGACTTGATAGGACCGGCTTTTGAAGGCGGCACGGGCGATTACTGCACTATGTTTGAGCCGTCGGCATCCGCTATGCAAGACGCCGGCAAAGGATATATCGTGGCTTCAGTAGGAGAACAAGCGGGCGATATGCCGTTTACGGCATTTATGGCGACAAAGAGTTATATGCAAAAAAACTCTGACAAAGTCGAAAAGTTCACGAAAGCAATAATAAAAGCAATGGATTTTGTCAATACGCACTCCGCAGAAGAAGTTGCAAAAGTACTTGCGCCGTCATTTGTAGGCACGAGTCAAGAATCACTTGCTACGGCGATACAGGCATATAAAGATATCGACGCGTATTCGACTACGCCGATAATGAAGGAAGAAGATTTTAATTTGTTGCAAGACGTAATAATCGAAGCGGGAGTAATGACCAAAAAGGCAGACTTTGCAAAACTCTTCGACGGTAGCGTTGCGCAAAAAATACTCAACAAATAGAGGTAAAAATGAACGCGATCTTACAAATGCAAAACGTCTGCTTGACGTACCATACCCCCAAAAACGAAACGCTGGCTGTCAAAGACCTGTCTTTCGAGTGCTATGACGGCGAACTGCTGGGTATCGTAGGTCCGAGCGGATGCGGAAAAACCACTATCCTGTCGCTTATGTCCGGCATACTCACTCCTACTCGGGGTGAGGTGCTTATAGGCGGGCAAAAAGCCAATTCCCGCTCAGGGATGACGGGATATATGTTGCAAAAAGACGAACTTATGCCCTGGAGAACTATTTTGAGCAACGTCACTCTGGGGCTGGAAATCAAAAAGCAGAAGACTCCTGAAAAGGTGGAATATGCAAAAAAGTTGCTACAAAAATATAATCTATACGATTTCAAAGACTTCTACCCAAACCAACTGTCGGGAGGTATGAAGCAAAGAGTTGCTTTAATACGCACACTGGTACTCGAGCCAAAGTTAATGCTGTTAGACGAGCCTTTTTCGGCGCTTGACTTTCAGACAAGACTCAATGTCGTAGAAGACGTATACTCAATACTTAAAAGCGAAAACAAGAGCGCCGTCTTCGTTACTCACGACATCAACGAAGCAATATCGCTGTGCGATCGGGTGATTGTACTCACCCAAAGACCAAGTCGAATAAAAGAGATAATAGACATCTCGCCGCTCAACGAACTCTCGCCGCTAAAGCGGCGTGAGAGCGCAAGTTTCAGCAGTTATTTCGACAAGATATGGAGCAACTTGCAAATTACAACGGAGAAAAGTAATGAAACACATATCACGCAAAAATAGTCCGCCCATTGAATATACGCCGGAGCATATCTCGTACGTAAGAAACCTGCGTAAAAAAAATGCGGTAATTACGCTGTCAAGGGTGGGGCTTCTCTTGATTTTTCTATTGCTGTGGGAACTGCTTGCAAAGTTCAACGTAATAGATAGTTTTATTTCGTCAAGTCCGTCGAGAATGTGGGACTGCTTTGTAGAACTCGTCAGAAACGGCGAACTTGGCGAACACGTTGGGATAACGCTACTCGAAACCGTCATAAGTTTTTTCCTTGCGACGACCTTGGGTACGCTAATTGCAATCGTTCTTTGGTGGTTTGAGGGAGTGAGAAGAGTCTTAGAGCCTTACGTCGTCGTCCTCAACGCATTGCCTAAAATCGCGCTTGGACCTATCATAATCATTTGGATGGGCACAGATATGTCGTCGATAATCACGATGGCTTTGGCAATATCTCTATTCGTTACGATACTCAACACCTTGAGCGGTTTCCTAAGCGTTGAAAAAAGCAAACTTATGCTTATGCAGACACTTGGAGCAAACAAGTGGCAGACTTTGACCAAATTGGTACTTCCGTCAAATATACCCAACATAATCGACGCCCTCAAAATCAACGTGGGTATGTGCTGGGTAGGCACGATTATGGGAGAATACCTCGTCTCGCACGCGGGACTTGGATATCTCATCATTTATGGCGGACAGATATTCAAACTCGACTTAGTTATGACGAGTACGGTAATTCTCTGCTTTCTCGCAGGCGGTATGTATTATATCGTGGCTCTGCTTCAAAAAATCGTCAGCAAAAAACTCAATATCGAAAAATAATATACCATATATAAATATATCAAGTCCCGAGCAATCGGGACTTTTGGCATATACGCTCAAACTCTCAAATTCTGTCAAATATTCTTGAATTTTGCTTTATCCCGCTTGCTAACAGTTTTTGAATGCTTGAATTGCTCTATAAACGAGGCGTTTTGAGCGCAATCGCAACGACTTCTTAACTTATACAAAACTATTCTTGTCGCAATAGGCAAAACAAGCATAAAACAAGTATAGATAATACCCACGTATCCTATAATCGGATAACAATATCCCACTATCGTCGAAAAGTCAAATCTGAGAGATATCAGCGCAAAGATTATCAAAAAGGCTACGCTGAAAATTCGAGGGATTTTTATTGAAGAGTTTTCTTGACAAATAAGTTTTGCGCAACCTATGAGCGAGGAAAAAATTGCAAGATAGATTATCAATCCGCTCAAATAAGACATACCGCGCGCCTTAGCAAATTCCCATATTGGCATTGACGCGTCTGCGTATCTAATAGAAACCGTATATACCATTGCAATACAGACGGCAAATATTATACCGCTGACTGCGCTTATAAATATCGTTTGTTTGACCGAAAAACTCTCCTCTTGTTCGGCTATAATATATCCGCCCATCATTATGTTCATCCCGCAATAGCCAAGCACACTCTTGGCGTCAAATTGCATATCAACAACTCTTTCTTCTTGACAAAACAAGACTATCAAAAGCACGACTATCATAGGCACAATTACGCTATTGAGTTTTCGCGTCACACTCATTTCACAAATACCCAGAAACGCGACCAATATCCCAGTCCACAAGCCCACGTTGGCAATGCCGTAAGTCTTGGCAATTATCTCCTCGCAACCGCTGACCATACACACAAAACTTGCCAAAGTGCATACCCAAAGCGCAACTTTTACGACGATGCATAAAACTCTCAAAAAACCGTTGCGACTTATCTTAAGTCTTGCAAAACTCTTTGCCGAAAATAAAAACAGTCCGCATAATATCCCCATTGCAACGCCTGCTGCGATGCCGCTCAAAATTCCGTTGTCCCCAAAGTACAACATAATTTCCCGCCCCGTAGCAAAGCCCGCTCCAATTATTGATCCTATATAGATAAAGCATATCTGAAGACACTTGAACACTTTCATACTATATGAGTATTTATTCATCGTCATACTTATGCCATTGAAGTTGCTATTTGATTCTTCGACTTTGCTCAGAATGACGAAAGAAGGATTTGAATATTTTAATTTCACTTTAAACGTATCCCTCTGAGTGCAACTCAATATATCTCTAATAGATAAAACGGAACGCTTTGACGTTCCGTTTTATCTTTACTTTTTGCTTCTCATTGCGCGTTGCTCTTTGAGAAGTTCTTGATATCTCTCTATTTGATCGTCTCTCAAGTCCACCATCTTCTTCGCCGTCTCAAAGGCTTGCTTGTCGCTTACTATTACTTCCGTCTCCTT
>WSNH01000126.1 GCA_013316135.1 Clostridia bacterium | reverse complement strand
GCAAAAAACGGTTCTATTCTCGAACAAGACATACCAAAATGGCTTAAAGGCGCGCTTGCTATATTAGTATTCCTCTCGTCGATCATAAAATGTACGGTGCGCGGAAGCGAAGGCATAGCATATATTTCCACTTCGCTTTACGCCAACGTCAGTTGGACTTTCATCACGCTTGCGCTGGTAATTACTTGTATATATATTGCTCAGCAAGGTGGAAAAGTCCTTGCGAGATCTGCGCAGATATTCTTTTGGATAATTGCATTTGCTGTCGCTTTCTTTATAATTTTTTCTCAAATAAATCTTGACGCTCTCAACCTTATGCCATTCAAGATATCTGGAGATTTGGCTATTGCGGGAGACAAATACTTAATGTGGTTTGGAGACTTTACCCCATTGCTATTCGTCACCGTCGTGCCTTCAAAAAATCACGGTAAAAAACGTCTTGCAATTTGGACTGCGCTGGCGGTACTTGGCGTAATCCTCTTCACTGTCGGACTTATGTTGATATTCATCTGTACTTTTGGTAATGCAGGAGAATTGATGGGCAACGCCTTTCTCAACGTCTCCTCACTCAACAAGATATTCTTTATGATAGGCTCTGCCGACTTACCTACGGTATTGAGTTGGCTTGTGATGTATATTGTCAAGTTCTCGCTTTTGCTCTATGCAATGACGAGTTGCGCCAAATTCTTCTTTGGAGACAAAGTCATAGTTTCGCTGATTTGCGGAGCAATCGTCTACTGCATAATTTGCTTCGGCATAGGCAATCTAAACACCAACTATACTCTCGCCACAAGTTGGCTGAGATACCTTATGGTTTTCTTTGAATTTACAGTAGTCGTAGCGGCGTATATTGCAATGCGCGTTAGTCAAAGTAAAAAACAACAAAACGCTAAGTCGGACAACTTGCGCCAACCAAACGCAAATCAAACCGATACAGCGCAAGGAGAGATATGAAAAAACCTAAGATAGTCAATAAAAAATGGCTTGTAATTGTCATTATTATAGTTTTTCTAGTAGTCTTCTCTCTCCTTGAAGAACAAAAGAGCGTAAGCGCAAGATCCATAGTGCTCGCAATGTCTATCGACCTAATAGACGACGAATACGAAGTAGGTATTCAATTGCTGAGAACCGACCTCAAAGATAAGCAAGAATTTATCACTTATTCCACTACCGGCGCGCATCTGACGGAAATATTGGAAAAACTCTCTCACGACTCCGGAGGCTTGGTCTCGCTGTGTCATACTATGGTGCTGATACTAGGACAGGATTTGTTGACAAAAGATCGAGACAGAGCAATGAGATTTTTTATAGAAAACGAAGAACTGTGCAACAATACTATGATAGTAGCAAGCAAAGATTCTCCGATAGAAGCACTCTCAGTCAAACTCTCCAACGGACAGGGCGGAGGTTATTATCTCGGCGGTATGCTACGCAATATAGTGACCGACCTGGGCGTAATACCAATCACTATAAAGGACTATATAAAGAATAGATACCGAATAGGAAATTGCGTATATCTCCCCTGCGTCAGCGTTGAAAAAACCGGCGAAACGACCTTCCTCAGCGTCACAGAAAGTTTTATTACGGACGGATTCAATTACTCTATTCTTTCAGAAAACGCAACCAAAGGACTGAGCCTTGTGCTCAACAAACTGAAAAGCGGCGAACTGTCTTATACGGTTGACAATAAAATGGGTCAAGTAGACATAGTCAAGTCAAGCGCGGATATAAAAGTCGAGCAAGATGCCGCAAATGTCAAAATCAAAACCCAACTCAATGACAGAGCCTATGTGCCTGAAAATATCGACGAAGAAAGAAGCGTCGAAGATTTGCAGAAAAATATTAAGAAGTATGTAGAAGAATGTTTTTTCTCCTGCCGAGAAAAAGGACTTGATATATTCTATCTCGGACAACGCGCATACGCTCAAGGCAAAGACTTCTATCAACAAAACGACTTCTTGGAAAATATGAAATTGAAAGTCGAGGTAGATATTACGATGAAATAAATAAAATAGGCGAACTTGTCGTTCGCCTATTTTATTTTCACTGCTTGCAGAGCAAGCAATATAACTACATAATTTAGTTCCTAAACTATAGAACCGTCTTCTTCGCCTCTTACCATCTGCATAAGATATTTTTTCGCCTCTACGTACATACCTTGCGACTCGGGGGATTTATAAAACAGATGAAAACAATGCAATCCCGGAAAAGACCCGCAATAAGTGACGTAGGCTTTGCCAAGTTCGTCAAGTTTTTTTATCAACGCCAAATGATGTTTGCCGACAAATATATCGTTTTTCCCATACGATATGAAGACTTTTTGCGGAAAATCTCCATCAATCCAGGGTATCGTATACAGCATATCTTTGTATTCATATTCGTCTATGAGTTCCAATTCTTTGCCGGTCATATCTTTGATAATATCTACGGCCATAGGATTTTTATAAAAGTCATCAAAATCAAATGCGCCGCAGTTGAGAATCGCGCCTTTGATTTTGAAGCCTATTGGCTTGACGCCCAATCTCGAGAGAAATTCTTTATTGTGAAGAACTGCGCATACCTGACAAGCAATCTGCCCGCCGGCAGAATCTCCCATAATAAACACGTTGTCAAGATCGAGATTGTATTCTCGGGAATTGTTTTCAAGCCAGCGAAGCGCCAAAAATATATGTCTAAGCGATTGATGAAATCTGTATTTGGGACTCAATCCGTAATTGAGATTTATCACGCAAGTACCCATATCGGCAAATATCCTGCCTTGCGCAACTCTCCAACGCTTGTCCCCTGTGACCCAACTGCCGCCGTGTACGTTGACAATGATGGGCAGTTTGACGTCGGCGACCAACTCGGGCATAAATAAGTCCAGATTGCATATATCCGCCTCGGCGGGGTAATATACCACGTCGGTTATTTCGTAAATTTTATTGCTACTTTTGTAGTTGTTGGTAATAAAACTCTTGACATTGTCGTCAATGTCAAAAACAAGTTTGGCAAGTTTGGACGTGCTGATTTTTATCTTTTTTTGTTTTTTCTTTTCTTGCCTATGCTCCTTACGGTCTTCCCTTTGTCTTACTCTCTCTTCTTTTGACATTTCACACCTCAAATGTGTCTTAAATATTATTTTTGAGCGATTCTCTGTCTATCAAAACTCCGCCAAGCAAAGTCGCAGATACGGACAAATCGTCGTTAAGTATATTGATATCGCCGAGTTTGCCGACCGCTATATCTCCTATATCCTCTCTTTTCATCAAACTTGCCGGAGTCTTCGTACACATATCTATACAGTCTTCCAGCGGTATCCCTATACCGTAAAGATTGGCAACCATTTTACCAACGGGCGTAACAGATCCCGCGTAGGTGTTGAGATCCGGCAGTATTGCCACACCGTCGTCTATCCTTATTTTTTGAGCGCTCTGTCCGCTTCCGAGATAATAATCTCCTTCCGGCATACCCGATACGCTCAGCGAGTCGGATACAAGGCAGATTCCCTTTGCTCCTTTAAGTTTGTAAATCATCTTAAAAAGCGCATTCGGTACGTGCCTGTCGTCTGCAATGACTTCTGCGACTATTCTATCGTCGACGAGTCCCACTTCCGTCAATCCCAAATGCTTTTTGGGATTAGTGCGCCTTGAGGGACGCGACGTGCAGTTATACATATGCGTTACGCTATTGGCGCCGCTGTCAACGCACGCGTATATTTCGTCGTCAATACTGTCGTCGTGCCCCATAGACACTTGAATACCTTTTTTAGTAGCCTCTAAGCAAAATTCCCTCGCTCCGTCGAGATTGGGCGCCAGCGTAACTCTCTTGACCATATCAATATTGTTCCATACGAACGAACTGTCCTTAATCGGAGGCATAAGCAATTGCGGCGGATGCGCGCCCGCGCTCTTTTGCGCAAGATAGGGACCTTCAAGATGTACGCCCAGTATCCTCGAATATTTATCGTCGTACTTTCTCATATTGTCGACTGCTTCGTCTATATCCTCCGGAGCGGCGGTCATAGTCGTAGGCACAAACGATGTCGTCCCAGTATAAAGATGATATCTACAAATTGTGTCGATTGCTTCTTTGCTGGCGTCCATACAGTCCTTGCCCCAACCGCCGTGAGTATGTATGTCTATGTACCCGGCAACGCACCTCTTGCCCTCGGCGTCTATTATAGTGCCTTCTACTTTACTTCCTACTGAAACAATTATGCCGTCCTCAATCACGATATTGGCGTCAATAAATTTGCCTTGACTGTATACGTTCGCATTCTTTACAGTAACGGTCATCATTTAGTCATCTCCTATAAATTCTTAAATACTTAAGCCTTTGCAATATGTACTGCGT
>WSNH01000125.1 GCA_013316135.1 Clostridia bacterium | reverse complement strand
TAAAAAGGCGCGTACAAATTTGTACACACCTTCCGAAAATACTATATTTAGGTAGCAATCAATGTATTATCGTTCCTATTTTCTCTCCGTTGATTGCCTTGAGCAAACTGTTTTTTTCTTTGAGAGCAAATGCAATGATTGGGATTCTGTTTTCCATACAGAGCGTAATAGCCGTTGCGTCCATTGCTTGAAGTCCGTCTTGAACGACTTTCATATAAGAGAGTTCGTCATACTTCTTAGCGTTTGGATTTTTCTTCGGGTCGCTGTCGTATACGCCGTCGATATTCTTTGCCAGCATAAGCACGTCTGCGTTTATTTCAGCCGCTCTCAACGCCGCGCCTGTATCGGTCGAGAAGAATGGATTGCCGGTGCCGCAGGCAAATATAACTACTCTGCCTTTTTCAAAATGGCGCATTGCCTTACGCAAAATATATGGCTCTGCAATTCTAGTGATAGTCAAAGCCGTCTGTACTCTGCAAGGTACGCCTGCCGCTTCCAAAGCGTCCTGCAACGCTAAAGAGTTCATCACCGTTGCAAGCATTCCCATATGATCGGCAGCCGATCTCTCCATCTTCAACGCTTGTCTTCCTCTCCAGAAGTTGCCTCCTCCGATAATTATACCTATCTCAACGCCCAATTCGTATACGCTTTTGATTTGATTGACTACGTATGACACAACTGTTTCGTCAATACCAAAGCCCTTTTCGCCCGCCAAAGCCTCACCGCTAAGTTTAATTATGGCTCTTTTATATTTTATCATATTATCCTCCAGATATATAGGCTAGAAAAAAAGGAAAACGAATAACCGTTTTCCTTTTTTAAATTAGTTTTTCTTGGCGCTGTTGATTTGCGCTTGTACTTCGTCAGCCAAATTCTCTTCTTTCTTCTCCAAGCCTTCGCCCATAACGAAACGAGTAAATCTCACAACGTCTGCGCCAGCCTCTTTGAGAAGAGCCTTTATTGTCTTGTCACCATCTTTTACAAAAGGCTGTTCTACAAGACATACTTCTTTATAATACTTATTGATACGTCCCTCGACCATCTTTTCAATGATGTTGAGCGGCTTTGGCTTGTCTTCATTGAGAGCTTGAGCCTTGAGTATTTCTTTCTCTTTTTCGATTTCGTCCTTCGGAACTTCGTCTACCTTAACGTATGAAGGATTAGCGGCAGCGATTTGCATACAGATATCGTGAGCAAGTTCTGCGCTTGCATTGCCGCTCATCTCTACGAGCACGCCGATTTTTCCGCCCATATGAATATAACTGTCAAGTTTGCCGGTATTGGCATACTTTGCAAATCTTCTAATTGCAATCTTCTCGCCTATCTTTGCAACTGCTTCAGCCGTAGCGGTTGCCATATTCTCGCTTACTTGCTCAACCGTGTCTACATTGTTGTTGGCAATATATTCAGCAACTTGCATAACAAATGCCTTATATTGCTCTCCTCTTGCAACGAAGTCTGATTCGCAGTTTACCTCGACGAGTACGCCGCACTTGTCGTTGATATAAGCCTCAACGATACCTTGAGACGCAATCTTACCTGCTCTCTTAGCGCTCGTAGCCATACCCTTTTCTCTCAATATTTCAACTGCCTTTTCCATATCGCCGTCAGACTCGGTGAGAGCCTTCTTGCAATCCATCATACCTACGCCGGTCTTTGCGCGCAATTCCATTACGTCTTTGTTAGTGAATGCCATATCAGTATTCCTCCTCGATTATTCTTCGTCAGCCTTAACTTCTTCAGTTGCTTCTTCTGCCTTTTCCTCTACTGCAGCCTCAGCCTCGCCGGACTCTTCGCTTTCCTCTTCTACTGAGAAAGTTATACCCTCGTTTGCCTCGATTACTGCGTTTGCCATAATGCTTGCAATCAACTTGATGGCTCTGATAGCGTCGTCGTTGCCAGGAATAACATAATCTACAAGATCGGGATTACAGTTGGTATCTACAAGTCCTACTACGGGGATACCGAGTTTGCGAGCTTCTTTTACGGCAATATCTTCGTTGTTAAGATCTACTACAAACATACAGCCCGGAAGTTGAGTCATATCTTTGATACCGCCAAGGTTAGCCTCAAGTTTGTCTCTCTCTGCCTTGAGCATAGCAACTTCTTTCTTTGGCAAAAGGTCGAATTGACCGATAAGTTCCATTTGATTAATTTTGTTAAGTCTCTCGATACGGCTTCTGATAGTCTTGAAGTTGGTCAAAGTACCGCCAAGCCATCTTTGGTTCATATAGAACATACCGCAACGTTGAGCCTCTTCTTTGATAGCGTCTTGGGCTTGTTTTTTTGTGCCGACAAACAAAATCGACTTGCCCTCTTTAGCCACGTCTCTTACAAAAGCATATGCTTTCTCTACTTGCTCAACCGAGATTTGAAGATCGATGATATGAATATCATTTCTTGCCGAATAGATGTATTTTGCCATCTTCGGGTTCCACTTCTTTGTTTGGTGTCCAAAGTGTACACCTGCCTCTAAGAGGCTTTTCATTGTTACAACTGCCATTTTTTACTCCTTTTTTTGTTTATTCTTCCCCAAAGTTTTCGCTTTCGGCAACTTGTTGGCAAACAAGCAACTGCCTGTGCTGACCTTGGGTGTTTATTACCAGATAGTATTTTAACATACGCAAATTTAATTTGCAAACAAATTCGCGTATAAAATTATATTATTAGATTTAATTTTAAATAAAACTCGTTTACAAGGTAGAGATTTCTCGACTTCGGCCGAAATGACATCATAAATCACCATTAGCGAAAGCGAATACGAATCTAATCTTCAGCGCCTTCGATTGCGTTGATTGCAAGCGACAGTTCAAGTCTTTTGCGCATCATTTCGCAAGATATGTCGTACGGCTTTCCCATACTTCCCGCAAAGTTAAGATTATTTGCGACGCAACCGCCGCTGCAATAATACTTTGCCATACAGTCCTTGCAATCAGGCTTGTTGGTGACTATATTATCGGCAAATTTATCGGATATAGACAAATCCAAATCGCCGTCAAAGACGTTGCCCATATAATAATCTTTGTTTTCTGCAAATTGATGGCAAGGATATATGCCGCCTGTGGGAGTGATTGCAAGATATTCGCATCCGCTTCCGCAACCCGTCAGCCTTTTGATTATACACGGTCCGCCCTCGAGATCTATCATAAAGTGGAAGAAATTAAACCACTTGTCCGTCTTTCTTCTGTCAATATAATTTTCGGCAAGTCTCTCATACTCTTTGAGTATGGCAGGCAAATGTTCCTTTGTAATCTTAAGGTCTTCAATATCCGTGACAACTGGCTCGATAGATATTTGATCAAATCCCATATCGTTAAGCGTAAGTACGTCGTCGGCAAAATCCAAGTTCTTGGCGGTAAATGTACCTCTTACGTAATATGACTTATCTCCCCTTGCCTTTGCAAACTTGATAGCGTTGTTTGCGATGAGATCATAGCAGTCCTTGCCGTTGACGGCTTTTCGCACCGCGCTATGCACGTCGTGGCGTCCGTCTATACTCAACACGACGTTGTACATCTCTTTATTAAGCCACTCTATATTTTTGTCGTTAAGCAATACGCAATTGGTCGTCATAGTAAAATTAAATGACTTCCCGCTCTCTTTTTCTCTTGAGCGAGCATATTCTACTATAGCCTTTACGACGTCCAAATTCATAAGAGGCTCTCCACCGAAAAAGTCAACTTCCAGATTATTGCGCTTACCCGAGTGAGCAATCAAAAAGTCTATTGCCTTTTTGCCCACCTCTTCAGACATATAGGCTCTCTCTTGAGTATGATAAGTTCCCTCGTCGGCAAAGCAATATTTACAACGCAAATTACAATCGTTGCAAATATGCAGACAAAGCGCCTTTATCTCGCCTATTCTCTTTTTCTTGGCAAAAGAAGTACAAGGAGTATTGAGTATCCCCATTGTCTCCAACTCGTCAAACTCTTTTTCAAGTTCTTGCAAGTCTGCTTGATTTATTGCAAAAAAATCTTTGCTTTCCTTTTCGTCCAAGGCTTGTCCGTATCTTTTTTTTGCATACAAAAAAGCGACATAATCTACGTTGTGCAGACTGCCACTTTCATTGTCCCATACAAAATGATATGCCTTGTCGTGATAAGCGAATTTAAAAGCGTGTACCATTTATGCGGTAATTTAGATTAAAGGTTTTCTCGTTGCGTTGATTTTCTCATCGCGGTTTTTACAACTTTGATTGCCCACCGTGCAAGAAGTCTTGCAAGCCGATTGACAACTTGATTGGCATTCTCCGCAACCGATATTGCCTTGCTTTTTCATAGAATTAGTTACGATGCTGTTGATATGTTTCATATATCCTCCTAGTATCCAATGTATTTCTTATATTTTATATGATATAATAAACTCAAATAATTTGCAAGTATTTATA
>WSNH01000124.1 GCA_013316135.1 Clostridia bacterium | reverse complement strand
TGAATTGCCCCGACCACGAAACCGCGCTTATGAACGTGGCGGCTGGACGCGGAATAACTCTGTCACCCGGATTTACCAATGACCACACGGGCGAATTTGCTTACGTGCCGTTCAATTGCAAAGAAAGTTGCGCTTGCGTACTGGGATATCATAAAGACGATATAAGAGAAAGCGCGCGATATTTTATCGAACTATGCCAAGCCGCCTATAAGCGCGCGGATAAAATTCATTTGTAAAACGCTATTTGCGTTTTAAGCAAGCCAACGTCTCTATGTGTTTTGTGTTGGGAAACATATCGTAAGGCGTGATTGAAACAGGCTCGTACTTGTCAAGAAGAATATTGACGTCTCTTGCCAAAGTTGCAGGATTGCAAGATATGTAAATAATTTTATCGGGCAACGCTGATAACAGAGATTTTAAGACTGCTCCGTCACACCCTTTGCGAGGCGGGTCGAGCACAACGATAGACTTGTCAAGCCGCGAGACAACCTTAGGAAGTTCTTGAGCGCAATCACCGCAAATATTGATTATCTTATCGTCATTGCCATTAAGTTTCGCCAAAATCTTAGAGTTTGCAATTGCCTGCGGCACTATCTCTATAGCGTAGACCTTGTCCGCGTACTTTGCAAATATATTAGTCATAATTCCTATGCCGCTGTATGCGTCAATAACATTGGCAATACCGCTGTCCTTTATTATCTCGCCCACTTTGGAATATATCATATCTCTGACGCCGTCGTTGATTTGCATAAATGATTGTGGAGACACGAGGTATTTTACGCCCAACGCTTCGCCTTGCAAAGCCTCGTAGCCGTAAAGAGTGATTACCTTTTCGCCCATTATGACGTTGGTGCGGCGAGTATTGGGGGAAATATAGAGCGCGAACTCTATTCCGAGCGTATTCAGCATAGACACAAGGCGGTTACGATTTGGTAATCCGCTACCGTTGATCACAACGCATATTGCAAACTTACCGTCAACCTTGCGTATCACAAGATGCCTGACAAGTCCTTTGTGATTTGTCTCGTCATAAGCCGTAAGCCCCTCTTCTTTCATATAATCTAAAAACGCGTCTAATATAGCCTGCATACCGTCGCTGTTGAGAAGACAACTTCCGCTCTCGCCCTGCCTGCAAAACGGCACTACTTTGTGAGAATTGGGAGCAAAATATCCGCCGACCAATTTACCGTTTTGATAAGAAATAGGAACTTGAATCTTGTTGCGATAACCTATCTGCCTTGTACTTGCAACTGTAGAATCTATTGTAAAATCTCGCTTACACTCTCTTTCCAAGCAATTTTTGACGTGAAGCCGCTTGATTTCCAACTGCCTTGCATAATCTATATGCAACGTCTCGCAACCGCCACACTTAAAGCATATCTTGCACGGAGGGTCTATTCTGTCAATGCTTGAAACAAGTATCTTGACGACCTTTGCAAAACAAAATGACTTCTTGACTTGAGTAATCTGCACCTTGGCTGTCTCTCCAACTAGTGTCCCCGAAACAAATAAAACTACGCCGTCAACTTTTGCAACGCCTTCGCCGTCCATACCAACCGAAGTAATGTCAACTGTCAAAATATCGCCTACTTGCATAATGCTCCTCTGTATGTAAATATTTTAAAGCATAATTATAACAATGTCAAACGGCAAGTTTAAGTACGCATAAATTAGTCATAATTTCTTTGGAGGGAATTATGAAAAAACAATCTAAAAAAAAGAGTAAACAACAAAAATCAAATCAAAGAGTAAAAATGCGCTCAATTGACGAAGCAAATATGAAAATGGCTCTCAAGGACGAAGCTGACGGCAACGGAAAGCCATATTAGAAATCAATTCATCTGATTTATATTTCTCCACTATGCTTCGTTTTGGTCGTAATAACATAGAAATTTGCAATCATATGTCATCTTACCAATACGAAAAGGTTGATTACGTGTTTATGAAATCCAAGCCTGCTTGACTTATGCTATTCAATGAGTTAAACTTGTGGTATGGAAAACTTATGCCTTCTCTGTCCGAGAAAATGCTCCGTTGACAGAAGTAAAACACGCGGATATTGCAATCAAGGCTCGCTTAAAATTGCGCGAGCGGCTTTGCATAAATGGGAAGAACCTATAATTTCGGGAAGCAAAGGCAGCGGAACTATATTTTTTAGCGGTTGCAATCTCAAGTGCGCATACTGTCAAAATTTCGAGGTATCTCGCGGCAAAGGCAAGGATATGACGTCAAGCAGTCTTGCGGATCTATTCAAAAAACTTGAAGACCTACAGGCGCACAATATCAATTTGGTCACGCCTACGCACTTTGCAGACGATATAATCAAGGCTTGCGAAATCTATAAACCAAAAATACCTATCGTATATAATTGCGGAGGTTATGAAAGTCTTGGCACGCTGGAAAAACTGAAAGACCTAGTGGATATTTTTATCCCCGACTTCAAGTATAGCGACAACGCCCTTGCGACAAAATACAGCAATTGTAAAGACTACTTCCAAGTATGTACCAACGCTCTGATTAAAATGCGGCAACTTCGCCCTATAGATATTATAGAAAACGGCATAATGAAAAAGGGATTGATAATACGGCATCTAGTTTTGCCAAATGCCACAGAAAATACAAAAGGCGTCCTGGATTGGATTGCAAACAATATGCCGAAAGACACGTATATTTCTCTTATGGGACAGTATGTACCTGTGTGTGACGCTTATAAATTCCCCGAAATAAATAGAAAACTCAAGCCGTTGGAATATAAGATTGCGACGCAATACGCATTGAAATTGGGTCTAGATAACACCTTTGTTCAAAGTCTTGACAGCGCAACTGAAGACTTTATTCCCGATTTTGACGAAACGTCATTGATTTTATAAAGACAAAAGAATCGGATTTCTCGACTTCGCTCGAAATGACAAGTAAAGCCGATAAGTTTAATAAATGACATAAGCAAATTATAATAAAAATAAATGCATAAAAAAGGTACGGACATATAATTTCCGCACATTTTTTGTATCAAAAGTAGATTTTTTTACGCTTGTGTATCTGTTGCTGACGATAACTCTGCTGTGGGAGCATTATCTGCCGATTGAGCAGTCTCTGCAGAAGATTGAGTCTGGCTTGACGCAACTTCGTCGGCGGTAGTTTGCGTTTCGGCAATCGGCTCTTCTGAAGGCGAAGCAGTTCCGCCTGCATTAGCAACGCCTTCCGACTGCTCTGCCTGCTTGTAATTGGCCATAAGCAAGGTATATTGGCAAAGCACTAGCCATACCGCGCCTACAACGGCGCAACCGATAGCGATATACAGTATCATATAGGTCTGTTTCGTAATGAAATAAATCAAACCGCCTATCGTGACCATAAACATCATATATGGCATACAGTCAATTACGTTGGCTCTACCTCTGACTATCCTAATAAATATACCTACTATCATAAGTATTGCAGCCAACGCCGCAAATACCGTCGTCACTATCTTCTCTGTCTGCGTAGCAACAAATTCAAAATCTTCAAAGACATTGGACTTAGAGATTATGAGTATCAACAAAGCGCCTATTACGCAAAGCATAGAGATAAAGAAACCGTATTTGGTGAATATAACCTTGAAATACATAGAAAGTTTGTTCTTTGCTTTATATGATTTGTCGTTGTGATTGCGCTGAACTCTGGGACTAAACATAATCAACCGTACTGTAAATAGCGCCAATACCACAACCGTCACGGCAAGCGTGGCAATGGATATACCGTCAAACGAAGCAAAATTCTTGAATATAATACACTGCGCTATCATACTCGCGCATATCATAAGCGCCATCAATAAAAATGCGTCGAACGAACATACTCTTCTTTTTTTAACAGTGACAATAAACCAAGCTGTCATTATTACAGCGGCTATGCCGAGTATAACGCAAATCCATAATAAGTTGGATTTGAACAACTCGCCTTTGTCAACTATGTATGAAGAAAAGAATATAGCGTACATCAGCAATGCAAACGGCAATAACGTGATAATATTAAAATATCTAAAAAGCGACACAATATACGCGCCAACCTTTTTCTCTTTCTTAGGCTTTTCCGGTTTGTCTATAGCGGCTGGCTTTTTGTCTTTTTTCTTACCCTTCTTTTTCTTCTTGTCTTGCTGCTCGTCAACTTGGGCGTCTTGATTTTCAACTACCTGTTGCTCGGGCGCAGACGCCTCCTGCAATTGAGCCGTATCATTCTGCAACTCTTCTTGCGGCTTATCTGTCATTGCCTCTTGCGCGCTTGGAGCAACTGATTCAGGATTTTCCGCGGCAACAGGTTGCTCGCTCAAAACCTCGTTTGTCTGTTCTTCCATATTCTCCCCCTTTCAAATAATTATACGCAAGAGCGCAAAAAAGTATTTGAGAGTATCTTAAATATATTATAT
>WSNH01000123.1 GCA_013316135.1 Clostridia bacterium | reverse complement strand
GACAAATACGGCGTGGATATGGACGAGAGTAACTATTCAAAATTCATAGGTCCGCCTCTGTCAGAGACTTTTATAAAATATATCGGCAAGGATATTGCATACGAAGCGGTGCAATATTTTCGTCAACTTTATGTCGGCGAAAAAGCCATATATATGAGCAAATTATACGACGGCGTGGCGGAAATGCTATCGGAGTGTCATAATATGAAAGGCGTAAGCGCAGGCGTTGCGACGTGCAAGAAGCACGAGGAGGCAATACATTTGCTTGAATATTTCGGGGTAAAAGACGATATAGATTTTGTCTCGGGGCTCGTATATAACGAGCGTGAGACAAAAGCGGAAGTGTTGCAATATGCGCTTGATAAGTTGGGCTTGAAAGCAAAGGATTGCGTGATGGTGGGTGACACGATATACGACGTAGAGGGCGCAGAAGAATTGGGAATGGACTGTATTCTGTGCCTATGGGGCTTTGGTGATTACGAGAATATACACAACAAAAACGTAATATATCGCGCCAAGACTCCTTACGACGTAATCAAATACGTTAACGATCATTTCGCTGAAAAGATATAGCAACAAAATAAATTATCTTGAAGGAAAGACTATGAGATATTCAAAGATGACTTTAAGTTACATTAGACACAACTTCTTGAAAAGTATGGGTATTATGCTTGTGCCTACTGTTTTGCTTGGCATTTTGTTGAATCCGTTGAACGTAGTTGAGATCATCGTCAGCATAGGAAAAAAAGAAGAGACCTATCATTCATTTATAGATATATATAGAAAGATAAACGGATATACCGGCGCTTTGCGGTTTTCGTTTATAGTAATCTCTATAGTAATTTCTATAATTTTCCTTTCGCTATTGTCGGGATCGATTCGTCAAAAAATGCGTTATGGACTTGACAATAGAGGCAGATGGAATATGATAGGCTCCTATCTCAACGACAATTTTATTCCGGTGCTTAAGTATCTTCTTTTGCTATTTGTGTCTTTGGAAGTACTTGCGATATTGCTTTCGACATTCTTATACACGACTATCAAGTTATTCCGCAACGCTTTGCCGATGTGTTTGATATTGGCGTTTGTATTTTTTTTGATAGAATTGCTATTTTTGTCTATGTCATTGCTGACGGTACCAAATATGACAATGAAGGGCTTTGGTCTGTTCAAGGCATTCGGTCATTCGGTGTATTCGCTCAGCGCAAGGGTATTCAAGGTATTCGGCAGTATTTTGTGGATAATGTTTTTGGCAAGCCTGCCGATGGTCTTATTGATAATTTTCCCATTTAAGGGGGCAAATTATCTTCTGTCGCTGTTTTCGTTCTTATTTTATTGGTTGATTGCTTCCTATATAGGAGTATTGGTTTACGTCGTATACTTTGACGTCGAAGAATTGGAAAGGGAGGATCTTAAATTATGATCGTAAAGGATTCGTTTAGTATTACGTTGTCCAAGTTTTCGCTTGTTTATCAAGTAATACTCGTGCTTTTGATAGCAATACTTTTGTTTAGTATTATAGGATATGCGATATTGGCTCCGACTTTAAGCGGATACGTCAAGGATTTAAAGGGGCTGGGTATAGGCAGCGCGCTCAAAGACTATCTCAAGTCGATTTTCAGCGGAAATGGAATACAGCAAGACGGAGAAAACGAATATTATCAATCTCTTGTCAATATTGTAAAGGATATAGGAGTTATTACTAAAAATCACGTTGGCTCGATTTGGGGCGGCATTATTGCGATAATCATATTGGCTGTGCTTTTCAGCGTGTTTTATCATATATGTCTTTACACGGTCACCGACACTTTGCACGCTTTTATGTCGTCTGACAGCGAATATGGCTTTTTATCTAATATGATTGCCAATTTGTCTAAGTCCTTTAAATTCTCTTTGGCGTACGTTGGAGTAGTTGTCGGGTGTATTATAATCGCCATAGGATTGAGTCTCGGCATAGGCTTTTTGTTGGGCGCGGCTAATAATTTCTTGGGAATAGTAGGCGCGTATTTTACGGCGTTATTGATGGTGTCCATACAGAGAGCGTTGTTTGCAGGCTGGATGCCAGCATATATCGTATCCGATTTGACGATAAAAGAGAGTTTGGCGCTTAATTTCAAGATGGCTACCAAGCGATTTAAGGACCAATTGGGCGTATATTTCGTATTATATCTTGCGACGCTGATTTTGGGAATAATCGTGACGATTTGTACGTTTGGATTTGGTATAATAATCGTATGGAGTCTGTGCGCAGTGCTTACACAAGCCCACGATATGGTCAATTATTATCATTACAAAGGCAAGAAGTATTATAGAGACGCTCAGCACGTCGTCGACCCGACCAAGAAGTACAAAGAAGCGGTGCTTAATGATCCGATAGAGTAGTGCGCTTTAAATAATATTGATAATTAAAAACTCCTTTCTCGTTTTACAAGAGAGGAGTTTTATTTATTATTTCATTTCGACCGAAACGCAGTTGAGTGGAAAAATCTCATCCTTGGTAAGGTGTTTTATAAATCAAATTATTTATTTTCGCTTACTTTTGAAATCACACTATCACTTGCGATATCGTTTTGCGTTGAGTTTTGTTCTTGGCTTTCGTCTTTAGTAGTATTATTGGTTTCTTCGATGACGTCAGCAGTAGGCGCAACGGTATTATCTTTTATATTTGCCTTGATTTTGACGGGGGAGACGTAAGTGGTCATACTCTTAAATACATTGCGGAAGTGGTCGGCAATTCTCTCCATATTGCTTACTATCGACAGGAATATGCCGCCGCTTTCCGACGAACACTCGTTGTTGTGCAGTCTTGCGATATGGTTTTTCTCAAGATCTTCGTTGTAAGTATCTACCAAGTCTTCATATCCGTCTACTTCGTCTTTTAGCGCAAGGCTTTTTGCTTCAAACGCCGCGATTACGTTTTCGTAAAGTTTGTCGACGGCGCTCTTCATCATTGTCAATTCTTCGATTGCCTTGTCGGAGAAGGTTAGTTTGTAATCTACTAATTCTTGCGCAGATTCGCAAATATTTTCCGCGTAGTCGCCCACTCTCTCTATATCTGAGATTGCGTGATAGAAAGACGCGATTTCTTTTTCTTCTTTATACGATATATCCTTTGTCGATATTTTGACGGCGTATTTAGTAAGTTTTTTGTTGAGGAAGTCTATCTTTTTTTCTCTATCTTCAAATTCTTTTTGCTTGTTGAAATTAAGAGTCTTAAGACATTCAAACGCAATGTCGAAGTTTTCTTTTGATAAGTGCGCCATTGCAACCAATTCTTTTCTCAACATCATAAGCGCAATAGACGGGGTCTTGAGTATTCTTTCGTCAATAAAGGCAAACTTGTAATTGGGATCTTCCGATTCTTCGCCTTCGGGCTTTTTCTTTTCTCTGACTATTATAGTAGCCAACTTTGTCAGTGCGCCTGTGAATGGCAGAAGTATCAATGTAGAAATGATATTGAAAATCGTGTGGAACATTGCAATTTGAGTACTCACCACGTTGGGGAATGCTTTGGCAAGCCAATAATCTATTGCAAGTTTTTTACTGATAAGCGGAGCTAAGAAGATAAATATCAAGAATATAGCCGTGCCGAATACATTGAATAGCAGGTGGATTACCGACGCTCTTTTTGCGTTGGTATTTGCGCCTATTGAAGCAAGCATTGCCGTTACGCAAGTACCTATATTAATACCCAGCGTGACAAATATTGCGCTTTGCAAGGTCATAAGTTGACCTCCGCCTTCTACCGATACGGAGCAGAGGGTAATCAATATCGAGGTAGTGGCTGACGAAGATTGGAATATGGCGGTAAATACCAAGCCAATCAACATAAGCAATAATGGATTTGTTGCGGAAGAAAGCAAATTCATTACGGCGGGGCTGTTGTTGATAATATTCATAGAGGTACTCATAAATCTCATACCCACAAATATGATACCTATGCCGCTGATAAGCATACCTGCCTTGGCGACCTTATCTTTTCCGGACATTGCCATAAATGCGCCAACGCACGCAAACGCCGTCAAGAACGGAGTAATCGGCAAACTTTGTAAAGCCGTGATTTGCGCGGTGATGGTCGTACCTATATTCGCGCCCATAATGATGCTTGTCGCTTGCTTGAGCGTCATCATTCCTGCATTGACAAAACCTACTACCATTACCGTAGTGGCGGACGACGACTGAATTACAGCCGTAATTCCGGTGCCGGTTGCTATACCCATAAACTTATTATTGCTGACTTTATTGAAAAGACTTTTAAGGCGGTCGCCTGCGATATTTTGCAGATTGTCGCCCATCATTTTAAGTCCGCTAAGGAAGGTGCCCAGACCGCCCAACAAAAGTAGTATCGATTCAAACATATCACTGATATTATAGCATACTCGCAATTATTTTGCACTAATATTG
>WSNH01000122.1 GCA_013316135.1 Clostridia bacterium | reverse complement strand
AATTCGGTATTGTATATTAAAATTAAATATGGTATAATTTGGATAAGTATGAAAAAGGAGAAAGAATAATTGGACAAAAAAATACCGGTATATCTCTTTCACGAGGGTACAAATTATGAGGCTTATAAGTTTATGTCACCTCATCAAAGTCAGAGAGAGGGCAAAAGCGGTTGGGTCTTTAGAGTGTGGGCGCCGCACGCAAAGTCAGTCAGTATAGTAGGCGACTTTAACAATTGGGATAGAGAAGTCCATCCGATGAGCAAGATAAGCGATGGTATATGGGAGGGCTTTGTAGAAGACCTCAAGATGTACGATATATATAAATTCAGCGTGGAGACTGTCGACGGCAAGCTGAGACTCAAAGCCGATCCTTATGCAAGACACAGCGAGACTTCTCCCGCAAACGCTTCTAAACTTTACGAATCTAGTTTTAAGTGGACGGACAAGAATTGGATAGTCGAGAGAGAAAAGTTCGACGCCTTTCACAGTCCGATAAATATCTATGAATTGCACGTAGGTAGTTGGAGAAGATACGCTGACGGCAATATTCTCAATTATCGCGATTTGGCGGACGAACTCGTGCCTTATATCAAGCAGATGGGATATACCCACGTTGAGATACTCCCTATATGCGAGTATCCTTACGAAGGCAGTTGGGGGTATCAGGTGAGCGGTATGTTTGCGCCCACTTCAAGATACGGCACTCCCGACGATTTTAAATACTTTATCAACAAATTACACAAAAATAAAATAGGAGTAATTCTCGATTGGGTATGCGCGCATTTTCCAAAGGACGCGTTTGGACTATACGAGTTTGACGGACAGCCCTGTTATGAATATTCCGATCCTCTCAAGCAAGAACATAAGGAGTGGGGTACCAGAATATTCGATTACGGCAGAAGAGAAGTACATTCTTTCCTTATATCTTCGGCGGACTTTTGGGCAAGCGAATATCACGTCGACGGTATAAGAGTGGACGCGGTAGCGTCAATGCTGTATCTTGATTACGGCAGACAGAACGGAGAGTGGCGTCCCAACGTAAGCGGCGGCAACTACAATCTCGAAGCAATTGACTTTTTGCAAAAACTCAATTCGCATATGCTGTCAAAATATAAAGGACTGCTTATGATTGCCGAAGAGTCTACTGCATTTCCAAATGTGACAAAGCCGCCTCACGATAAAGGACTTGGTTTTAACTTCAAGTGGAATATGGGGTGGATGAACGATATGCTTTCTTACGTATCGCTAGACCCATTTTTTAGAAAAGACAATCACAACAAAGTTACTTTTTCCATTACTTACGCCTACAGCGAGAATTATATCTTACCTTTATCTCACGACGAAGTGGTTCACGGCAAATATTCGCTTCTCAACAGAATGCCAGGGTCTTATATGGATAAGTTCAATTCTCTCAAAGCATTTTTTGGATACACTATGGCGCATCCCGGTAAGAAGTTGCTGTTTATGGGAGGAGAGTTTGGGCAGTTTATCGAATGGGACTACAAAAAACAACTTGATTGGTTTTTACTCGATTACGATTCTCACTTCAATTTGCACGAGTTTGTCAAAGATCTCAACGCATATTATCTTGCCAATAGAGAGATGTATTATCTCGACACGACCTACGACGGATTTAAGTGGATATGTGTAGACGACAACACTCAAAATATCGTATCTTTCATTAGAAGCGACGGCGAAGGAAATTACACTATCGCAGTTGTCAATTTCTCGCCTGTTAAGAGGGAGAAATACAAGATGGGCGTCCCAGAAAAGAGAGCGTATAAAGTAGCGCTCAACAGCGACGATAAGAAATACGGCGGAGAGAGCGACAAGATGAGTTTTACGGCGCAAAAGGGCGATATGCACGGCTATCCGTATTACATTGAAATGACGATACCGGGCAATAGCGCAATGTATATCTCACCTGCGAGAAAAATAAAAAAACAAGACAAGGAAAAAGCGAGCAAATAACGCTCGTTGGATAAATAATTTGCAATAATATTTAGGTTTATAAGATTATAGGAGGGAAAATGCATACCAATAAAAAAGAATGCATCGCTATGTTGTTGGCGGGCGGACAGGGTACGAGGCTTTATTCATTGACAAGAGACTTGGCAAAGCCTGCCGTATCTTTTGGAGGAAAGTATAGAATCATTGACTTTCCACTTTCAAACTGTATCAATTCAAATATCGACACGATAGGCGTGTTGACGCAATACAAGCCTTTTGATCTCAATCAGTATATCGGCAACGGACAGCCGTGGGATCTCGATAGACTTAACGGAGGAGTATTTGTTCTGCCGCCGTATATGAAAGGCGAAACTTCAGACTGGTATAAGGGTACGGCAAACGCCATATATCAAAATATAGAATTTGTCGACAAATTTTCACCCGAATATGTATTGATACTTTCGGGCGACCACATATACAAGATGGATTACGCACAGATGCTTGCCTACCATAAGGAAAAGGGGGCTGATTGCACTATTGCAGTCATCAATGTGTCTTTGGAAGAGGCGTCGAGATTCGGCATTATGAATACCAACGCGGATAATTCGGTATATGAATTTGCCGAGAAACCAAAGCATCCAAAGAGCACCAACGCGTCTATGGGTATATACATATTCAATTGGGCAAAACTTCGCAAGTATCTCATAGAAGACGAAGAAGACAAGTTGTCTCAAAACGACTTTGGCAAAAACATAATTCCCAAGATGCTTGCCGACGGACAAAAACTCTTTGCTTACAATTTCTCCGGATATTGGAAAGACGTAGGTACGATTTCTTCGCTTTGGGAAGCGAATATGGACGTGCTTAATACTTCAAGCAGTATAAATCTCGATGATAGCGCTTGGAAGATTTACGCGAGAAATACTGCCGAGCCGCCGCATTACGTCGGTAAAAACGCCGTCATCAGCAATTCTCTTATTACAGAGGGCTGCGAGATCAACGGCAAGGTTGTCAACAGCGTGCTGTCGACGGGCGTTGAAATTTGCGAAGGCGCGACGGTAGAGGATTCTACGATAATGCCGGGCGCAAAGATTTGCAAAGGAGCGGTAGTAAAGTACTCGATAGTAGGCAATAACGCAGTCGTGGGAGAAAACGCAGTCGTGGGCGATACGCAAGAGGGGATGGTTGACGGACAGTGGCAAATCACTGTCGTAGGACCAAATGCAAAAGTAGCCGCAAATCAAGTCGTGCCTGTCAAGGCGATGGTAGATTAAGGAGGATTGGCAGATGAACAACGCTATGAGCATAATTTTTGCAAGTGACAACGAGTCAAAACTAAACGAACTGACTTTGCACCGCACTACGGCTTCTTTGCCGTTTGGCGGAAGATATAGATGTATTGACTTTGCGCTTTCCAACCTTGTCAACAGTTCTATTACCACGATAGGTATCATTACGCGTAATAATTACTCATCTCTTATGGACCATATCCGAATGGGAAGAGATTGGGATCTCAATAGAAAAAACAGCGGTATCGTAGTATTTCCGCCGTACGCGTCCAACACGTCTACCAACGTGTTTAAGGGCAAGATAGAGGCTCTATACGGCATACTCGATTATATAGAAAGTTCTGACGACGAGTACGTAGTAGTCACCAATAGCAATATCATTGCAAGCATTGACTTTGACGACGTATACGAGTCGCACGTCGCAAGCGGAGCAGATATAACAATGTTGACGTATACCGCTCGTCCTACGACTTCAAGAAGAGTGATTGTCGAGAGCGATTTGAGCGGAAGAGTTAGAGGAATGAAAATTACTCGCAACGCTAGTGACGACGAATGTGAATTGGGACTTTTCTGCTATCTTTTCAACAGAAAACAACTTATTCAACTCGTGTCAGACAGTTACGAGAGGGGCAAGATAGACTTTGAAAGAGACGTTTTGCAATCTAATATAGACATTCTGAATATTCACGCTTACAAAGTTAAGGGACACGCGGCGCTCGTGGACGACATAAAATCGTATTATAGAGAAAGTATGGCGATATTGGACACAGATGTGCGCAACAGTCTTTTCGACAGCGCAGGCAAGGTATTTACAAAGGTAAAGGACAGCGTGCCTACGAGGTATTACAGCGGCGCGAGCGTAGTCAACAGTTTGATAGCGGACGGTTGCAAAATCAACGGCAGAGTTGAAAATTCAATTCTTTTCCGTGGTGTTGTAGTCGAGGAGGGCGCTGAGGTCGTCAACAGTATCGTTATGGAAAGCGGAAAGATTATGAAAGGCTCTACTCTCAACTTTGCTATCACCGACAAAAGCGTCACCGTCACCGAAGACAAGGCATTGAGCGGAAGCGACGCTTATCCCGTCGTCGTGGTAAAAAATAAAACGGTCTAAGACCTATATTTCACTCAATGTGATATTTTTTATTTTCGCCCCTCTGAGCGGAGCGTAGCAAAGTCGAAGAATCTAAATTTAAAATAAAATTTCAATAATAGGAGGAGCAC
>WSNH01000121.1 GCA_013316135.1 Clostridia bacterium | reverse complement strand
ATAAGGAACTGATATGAAAAAGTTAAATCTAAGCAAAAAACAAAAAAAGAACTTGACAAGAATACTCATTGCTCTTGCGGCTTTTTTGATAGTGCTAATAGTCGACAAGACTGTGAACTTGGCAGGAGCGACAGGCAGCAAATTTGGCTGGTTGCTTCCCTTTTGCCTATACTTTGCGATTTATATAGTAATAGGCTACGACGTACTTTTCAAGGCCGCGCGCAATATTGCTCACGGTCAGATACTTGACGAAAACTTTTTGATGGGCGTAGCAACAATCGGGGCATTTGCTCTAGGAATATATACAGGCGTAGCGGGCAAGGATATAGAGGGATTTGACGAGGCGTGCGCAGTGTTGCTGTTTTATCAAGTAGGAGAGTTCTTCCAAGGCTACGCGACAGGCAAATCACGCAAGTCTATATCGTCGCTTATGGATATACGCCCTGATTACGCCAACGTAATTCGAGGCGAAGCCGCAGTGCAAGTATATCCCGAAGAAGTTGCAATAGACGATATCATAGTCGTCAATCCGGGAGAAAAGATACCGCTGGACGGAATTATCATCAAAGGAAATTCAACTTTAGATACCAAGGCTTTGACTGGCGAATCTCTTCCGCGCGAAGTAAACGTCGGCGAAGAAGTGATAAGCGGCAGCGTCAATATGACATCGCAAATACACGTAAAGGTGAGCAAAGTCTTCTATGACTCAACCGTATCTAAGATACTCGAACTTGTAGAAAACGCATCGTCTCGCAAATCAAAAGCGGAAAATTTTATTACCAAGTTTGCAAAATACTATACTCCTATAGTCGTATGTTCGGCGTTGCTGCTGGCAATTATCCCGGGTATAATAACAAAAAATTGGTATAGTTGGATATATCGAGCGCTGAGTTTTTTGGTAGTGTCCTGCCCTTGCGCTCTCGTCGTGTCCATACCGCTCTCTTTCTTTGCTGGCATAGGCGCCGCTTCAAGACACGGCATACTTGTCAAAGGCTCGAATTATCTTGAACTATTGAGCAAGGCAAATACGTTTGTATTTGACAAGACAGGCACGCTGACAAAAGGCAACTTTGCAGTCACTGCAATAAGTCCTCTAGCGGACAAAGAAGAGGTATTGCGACTTGCCGCAATTGCCGAACAAAGTTCCTCTCACCCAATTGCAAAATCAATTATTGCTTGCTACGGCAAAGATGTCCAAAAAGACTATACTCTCACCAACGTGGCAGGTCAAGGCATAATCGCAACAAAGGATGACGACGTAATATATTGCGGCAACGAAAAACTGATGCGAGACAACAATATTGCCTATACTCCTCAAGAAGGAGTCGGCACCGTCGTATACGTCGCGCGCGGCGACAAATTCATAGGCTCATTGCTGATAAGCGACGAAATAAAATCCGAAGCAAAATCAGTAGTATCTGCGCTCAACGATATGAATTGCAATACAGTGATGCTCACAGGCGACAATGAGGTCATTGCCAAAAGCGTAGCGCAAGACCTTGGATTGACGAGTTACAAAGCATCTTTACTGCCGCAAAATAAAGTAGAAAACGTAGAAAAAATGCTTGCTCACAAAAATAAAGGCGACGTGCTGTGTTTTGTCGGCGACGGCATCAACGACGCTCCTGTGCTTATGCGCTCCGACATAGGCATCGCAATGGGCGGCGTAGGGAGCGACGCGGCAATCGAAGCGTCTGATATAGTGCTTATGCAAGACGACTTGCGAGGCATAGCAACCGCAAAACGCATAGCCAAAAAGACGATGTCCGTCGTAATGCAAAATATCGTCATATCACTTGCCGTCAAGTTGTTGATAATGCTCCTTTCCGCCTTGGGCATAACGGGTATGTGGCTTGCAGTAATAGGCGACGTAGGCGTAGCAATCGTGGCAATTCTCAATGCAATGAGAGTCAATAAGAATTATGATACGGATATGGCAAAGAAGAAAAAAGCGCTTAAATCAAAATATTAAATTTAGCAAAAAGCAATAAGCAGTAATAAAAATACAAACTCCGATCGGAGTTTGTATTTTTTGGTACCGGTGATCGGATTTGAACCAATGACCTGTCGGGTATGAACCGACCGCTATAGACCAACTAAGCTACACCGGCGATAATGGTTGCGGGTGAAGGATTCGAACCAACGACCTTCGGGTTATGAGCCCGACGAGCTACCACTGCTCCAACCCGCGATATAAAAAAACATTTTGTCAATGCTTTACAATAATATATGAAAAAAATGCTTTTGTCAAGAGTTTTTTAAATAATTTGAAAAATTCTTTTTATATTTTTGTCACCTCAAGCGCAATCGAGAATCCTCTTTTCCTTTAATATACTGTAGAGATTTCTCCACTTCGGTCAAAATAACGTCCGCAGGCGTGCTTTCTGTAAGTCAAGTGCGTTAGAAGACGTATGGGAAGCATTATTGCCGTGTAAAATTACGAAGTCTCTCTTTGAGACGAACGCACAAAAAGCCCTCTTGATTGTCACTTTCTCTGACAACAAGACTATCCCTGCCGAGCATACTCATAATTGCCGACAAAAGTCTGCCTCCGCCCACTATCACGTTGGCGCGCTTTGGCTCCAAACCTGGCAAAAGCAATCTGTCCTGCATATCCATTGCGCGTATTCTCTCTGTCATTTCTTCAATATCACTTTTTGTCAATACGTATCCGTCGACAACATTGGGGTCGTACTCTTTCATTTTTTCTTTTACAGCTACAAAAGACGTCGCAGTACCGCCTATTGCGAGCAAATTATCAAAATTAGGCACCTTGCCGTATTGACATATAGTATCTGCCACATAAGCGTCAATAGCCTCTATATTCTCTTGACATCTGTCAAATATTCTCATAAGCCCTATAGGCAGACTCTTTGCATAAAACAGTCCATTGCTATCGCCTACGGCAAGTTCTGCGCTGCCTCCGCCAATATCAAGTACGCAACACACACCGCTTGTATACGCTCCTGCAAATCCCAATCTGGCTTCGTCCTCACTGGCTATAATTTCGACTTGTATTCCTTTGTTAGCCAACAGCCCGACAAACTCTTCTCTATTAGCGGCGCTTCTCACGGCTTCAGTAGCAAACACGAATATCTCGTCGCAATTCTCTTCTTTTGCTTCTTTGACATATTGCTCCACGGTCTTTGCCGTCTCTGCCATTCTATTGCTGTCAAGTTGTCCTGTCAAAGCAAGCCCCAACCCAAGCCTTGTTGTATTGATCTTTTTATAAATTCGCTCTAAATCCTCGCTGACCATAAGTCTTACTGAATTTGAGCCTATATCTATCACTGCGTACTTCATAGTGATATTATAATTTATAAATACTCACTTGGCAAGCAGATTTCAACCGCCCAAAGTCACGTCTTGATGTGAGTACCATTCAAGAGCCTCGTCGAGATGCTCGTCCTTATACTCCGGCCACAGATCGTCCACTATATAAAAATCAGAATATACGGTCTGCAAAGGAAGGAAGCCCGACAGCCGACGCATTCCGCCCCAGCGAATCACCATATCAATTCGCGGGATTTCGCGAGACGCCCAATTGTTTTTCATATCCCACTCCCAACCGTAATTGACCAAGAAATTGACTTTCATAACGTCTTCGGCGCAAGGCTTACTGACAGTATACTCTAGCAATTCCGCAGGAAAACAAGGCGATGTCGTATTGCCCACCACACGCAAACATACTCCTTCATTATCTATCATTTTTACTGCTTTGAGACAAGCGTCGGCAAAGGCTATCACTTGCTCTTTAGGGCGCTTGCAATTGTCGACGGTAAATCCGTAATAAGTCAATTCTTTGACCCCCTTTTGTCTTGCGTAGCGCAATAGTCTTAATCCGGGAGGCAAACCGTACTCATATCCGGATTCTTTATTCAAACCGTGTTGCGTCGCCCAGCGTCTGTTGCCGTCGGGTATTATTCCTATATGCTTTGGTATGCGATACATCTATCTTCTTTCCTTATTGCAAAATTGTATTACGGTAATTATTAACAATAGTATCAAATTATATTAGGCAATTGAAATAAATAATAATCAGTCGATCATATAGCAGAGACGCACAGCCTTCCGACGGTGCGTCTCTGTGTCGAATATACACCTATAAAAGTTGTATATCCTTACAATGATTTTAGCCTACATTGAATATTTGTGTAACAACTCTCACTCATCTGTTACACTTATATTTTAATGTAAAACCAATACAATTACAAGCAACTTTTGTTTACATCTTGTCAACTTTACTTAACATTGAAACAAATTTCGCGCAAATAACTTCTTTTTAGAGAATTAAATATATTAAATCTGATTTTTCGACGCATTTGGTTCGGCTCAAAATTCAACGGCTCTTTTACTTGTCCAAAATGCAATCGACAGATATTGATTATACAACTCTGCGCCGACTTGCGCTTTAAATTCCAGTTAAAATGGCGTTTTAATATACTCTACGCGCCACCATTTGGTAGCGCGTAGAGGAGTTGGATTTTTATTGAGAGGAGTCCAACTCTACTATGATTTAAACAAACATAAATGTAATATTTATGTCATTATAACACACTAATC
>WSNH01000120.1 GCA_013316135.1 Clostridia bacterium | reverse complement strand
AGAATAATCGAAACGGGTGGATTTTTTTGTGTATTTGAAATTTAAATCTGAAAAACGGTATGTTTTTCAGCGGCCTCCTTCCCAGTAGGGGGCTATTACAACAAGAACCCATGCAGAATATATCCACATAGGCTCTTGGGTAATATGAGTTATTAAGACACGTTAAATGATATGTATGTTCATATTCATGGGCAGAAAATCTCGTTCTATCAGACCGGATTTTTTTAACAGTTCACGATAGGAAACATGATTTGGATAATAAAAAAGCACCATGGCGATACCCCCAATGCTTCTAAGCATTTGATACCGCCATGCCTTAAAAAAGTGTAACTTTAACACACCCTCTGTAAAAAAAAAAAAAAAAGAATTGCCGTAGTGGTATTATTGATTGCGGTACTGGCAACGTTGCTTTTTGCCTTTGCCGGCTGTCAAAAAGCAGACTATTTAATAGGTGTTATGGAAAATTCAGAACACTTTTCTTCGGGTATGGTTCAAAAAGGCTTTAGAGAAACGCTTTCAAAACTTATGAGCGACGCCGGAAAGACGTATAAGTATATTTATAGAAAGTCTGGCGGAGGCAATGAAGAAGATATAGTTAAAAGCGAGAAAAGCAACTTAGAATATATGAATAAAAAGGGCGTAAGCGTCTTGCTTACGTTGTCGCAATCTTCGGCTGACGCCGTATTGGAGACTGCAAGCGATACGCCTATGGTATTTGCTCAGGCTGCTATAGCTGACAGAAATTTGCAGAAAGAAGAACTGCGCGCGCAAGTTGAGAAGCAAGTGGAGTTGATGAGACTTATTGCGCCTGACGCAAAGTTAGGTATTCTTTATTGCAAGCCGGCGAATGCTGACAATAAGACTAAATCCGACATCAATATGGAAATGCAAATTGAAATCGCAAAGGAGTATCTTATTCGACTCGTCGGCGAAGAAAACGTCGTTGAATTTGGATATGACAAGCAAGAGGACAAGACCCACGACGGACATATAAGAGAGGCTCTCAATGATATGAAAGCCGACGGAGTAGGTTGTGTATTTATTCCAGTTGACAACACTTTGGCAAGTATTGCAATCGGTCCGAAGATTCACGAAAGAGGCAATACCAATATTTATACTTCAAGCAACGGTATCGATGCAAGAGAAGTAGCAAGTATGCCTATTGTATGCGGAGATATAAATTTCAACGAGTTTTGCGGCGTTGCTACTTATGCGGTAGACTATTACGCTATGGGAGCGCAAGCGGCTCAGGAAGTATTTGACTTGCTCACTGGCAAAAACGAAAGTAAGTACGTTGAGATTAAGACTGATTTTACAAAGGGTAGATACGTTATCAATGAGAAGGTTGCAAAAGACATTGGTTTTACCATTCCTCAAACCGTAATGGATAAAGTAGCCGCTTAACGTATTAGATACCGACAGCGTATTACTTTCGCAAGTTTTAATAATAAAGAAAGCAAATGGCAAGACCATTAAAAATTACATTGGAGAGAATTATGAAAAAAATTATCATCGCAGTATTATTGATAGCAGTTATGGCGTGTTCTGTATTCGCATTTGCAGGCTGTACTTCGGCAGACTATACTGTGGGTATTGTTCAACACATTCAGCACGTGGCTCTTAACAAGTCGAATGAAGGTTTTCAGGACAGATTAACACAACTTTTTGAAGAAGATGGCAAGACGGTTAAGTTTTTGTATAGAAATGCAAGCGGCGAGACCACAAATAATACTACAGCCGCTCAAACTTTGATAACCCAAAGAGTGGATTTGATTTTTGCCATCGCTACGCCGTCAGCGCAGGCCGTTGCGGCAGAAACTAATACGTTGCCGATAGTATTCAGCGCCGTCACGTCTGCTAAAGACGCGAGTTTGACTGCTGATAATATTGCAGGAACGACAGATCTCAACGATGTTAAAAAGCAAGTTGATTTAATGGTAGAACTTGTTCCCAACGCAAAGAAAATTGCCGTGCTGTATTCAACTGACGAGCCAAATTCGACTATCCAGAGAGATATGGTAAGAGATTACGCTGAGTCCAAAAAATTGGGTTTTGCAGAAAGAGGAATTTCTACGATAGACGATGTTGCCAACGCATTAAATGCTTTTAAGCGCGACGGCGTAGATTGCGTTTATATACCTACGGACAACAAATTGGCGGCTGCCGCAGATTCTGTACACGCTTTTAATAAAGACGGAGCAAATCTTCCTATTGTATGCGGCGAAAATGAAATGAATAATAAGTGCGGTATCGCAACTTACGGAGTAGACTATTATGCTATTGGCGCGAGAGCGGCAGAGATGGCATACGATATTCTTACAGGTAAGAAGACTCCAAAGGAAATAGGATATGAAGATCCTCAAAATTTTGAACTTTCTATCAACCAAACGGTAGCAAGAGAAATTGGTTTTACTATTCCGCAATCCGTATTGGATAAGGTAGAGAAGTAAATTACGCAATGACAATTTCCGCGGATGTATTATCATCCGCGGTTTAAGGTGAATTATGGTATTTTTTGACACACTATTGACAGGTGTAAATCAAGGATTGCTATGGGCAATTATGGCGATAGGAGTATACATATCCTATCGTATTCTTGATTTTGCCGACTTAACGGTTGAGGGTAGTTTTGCCACAGGTGGCGCAACTGCTGCAATAATAATGACTTTAAGCAAGGATTTTGTGACCAAAGGAGCCGGTCAAGGTACTTTTATGGCAATAATTGCGCTTTTGGTGGCAATGGTTTTAGGCGGTTTGGCAGGACTTGTCACAGGACTTTTGAATACAAAACTCAAGATTGCGCCTATTTTGGCAGGTATTTTGACAATGACCGGACTTTATTCTATAAATATGTTGATTATGGGAATAGGAACTGGTAACGCTATGCCAAATATCGGACTTGGCCCAGTAGGTACGTTGTTTACAAAAATCGGAGAATTTATGCCAATAGGACGTAATTGGGTAATATTTATCGTAGGCGTTTTAGCAGTCGCAATAGTAATAGGTCTTATCTATTGGTTCTTCGGTACGGAGATGGGTAGCGCAATGCGCGCGACAGGTAACAATGAGAAGATGGCAAAAGCGCAAGGTATCAATACGCAGAGTTCAAAAATACTTGGATTGGTTATTTCCAATGCGCTTGTCGCATTGTCAGGCGCTTTAATCACGTTTCAACAAAGCAGTTCGTCCAACACGATGGGCGTCGGATCGATTGTTGCGGGATTGGCGGCAATAATTATCGGCGAGGGAATTTTGTCTAACAAATTTCCATTTTGGGTTAGACTTATTAGCGTCGCGCTTGGAAGTATAATATACCGTATAATAATTGCATATATCTATTTGACAAATATTAGTTCTGAATACGTAAAACTTTTGACGGCAATACTCGTAGTCGTTGCTTTGTCAATACCTCTTATCAAAGAAAAAGTAAACAAAGTGTCGCGCAAATCAAAGAAAGGCGACGGCAATACGCCTTCGGGAGGCGAAGATATTGTAAAAGAAGAAAAGATTGCGACAGATGCGGATGCCGGCGAAGAATTGAGCGAGGCGACGGCGACGCAAGATAAGCAAACAGAGCAGACTGTTGCGGGCGAAGAGTCAAATCTCGTCGGTGAGGTGTAATATGTTGGAACTTCAAGGAATACACAAGACTTTTAATATAGGCACCGTCAATGAAAAAAAGGCGCTTGCAAATCTCAGTATCAAGATCAACGACGGAGATTTTATCACTGTCATAGGCGGTAACGGAGCCGGCAAGTCTACAATGTTGAATATTATTGCAGGCGTATTTACTCCCGAAGAGGGCAAAATTACTATAGACGGCGTAGAGAGCAGAAAGAAGAGAAAAAATAAAAAAGACGTTTCGAGCGTAAAAGAAACTCCGTTGGAAAGCGCGACCACGCTTGACATCACCAAGATGCCCGAGTATAAACGCGCCGCTATGATTGGCAGAGTATTTCAAGACCCTATGGTAGGCACTGCCGCAAATATGAGTATAGAGGAGAATTTGGCGCTTGCCAACAGACGCGGCAAGAGACGCGGACTTCGTTGGAATATAACAAAAGAAGAAAGAGAACTGTTTAGGGAAAAACTCAAGATGCTCGATCTCAATCTCGAAGACAGAATGACGACCAAAGTCGGATTGCTTTCGGGCGGTCAGAGACAGGCTTTGACTTTGCTTATGGCGTCGCTTATCAAGCCGAAAGTATTATTGCTTGACGAGCATACGGCGGCGCTTGATCCAAAGACTGCAAGCAAGGTATTGAGTCTTACTGACGAAATTACAAGCAAGGATAAGATAACCACCGTTATGATTACTCACAATATGAAAGATGCGATTCAAATTGGCAATCGTCTGATTATGATGAATGAAGGGCAGATTATACTTGATATAAAAGGTGAAGAGAAGAAGAAACTCTCTGTGGAATATTTATTACAGAAATTTGAAGAAGTAAGTGGTGAAGAATTTACCAGTGATAAGGCACTGCTTGGATAAAAACTTTTAATAATTAACAGGTATTATAAACCCTTATTGCCTGCTTTAAAAGCAGGCAATAAGGGTTATTTTTAGTAGCTGGTTTCTGGCAGTCTGTATAT
>WSNH01000119.1 GCA_013316135.1 Clostridia bacterium | reverse complement strand
TCGTTGACATAATCGCTTATATTTAGTTCTTTGCTCATAAGTTCTACAAGTTCTTCTTCGTATTCTTTAAGTTTTGATATTACGCCTTCACGTTGATCCTTATCGACAGACTTGACGTTGGCTTTGCAATATGACTGCCATTTGGAGGAAAAAATCTTGAGACGCTCCCCCTCTAGCGCAAATTTGACCTTGGAAGAATATTCAATATTCTTTGCCTTATCTATTGCTTGCGTAAGAGCAATATTGATGTTGTCTTGCTCCTTTTTGAGTTCGTCGACTTTGCCTCGCAAATCCTTGTTTTCTCTCGTAAGTCCTTCGATTCTGTCTCTCAATCCCAATATCGTACTCTCATATTTATCCGCTTGCATTTTGATATACTCTTGTACTTGCGCCTTGTCGTATCCCTTTCGTACCACAGAAAAATTGCTCATTGTTTTGCTCCTTTTTAATATATTTAATCTGTTGAAACCTTTCGACTTCACTTCGTTTCGCTCAAGTTGACGTTTAATACCTTTTGATATTACTTCATCTGTTCAAAGTGACATTGATTATTCAATGAAGTCTAGATAATTATAAAACAAAAAAGAGTTATCGACATTGCCGATAACTCATTATTTTTGCTATTTTTGTTGATATCTGTCAAAAGTTTGTCCGCGCGCTATGCCTTCTTATTCTCTTTGATCAACTTTTGTTTAAGGTCATAGAGTTTTTGTGAAAGGTCTACCTTATAGAGATGCGGATTGAGCATACGCTTGTACTCATTCCAAAATTCACCGTAACTTTGCTTATGATACTTTGCAATATCCATTACGGAAGGCAAATCGTACACCAACTTTCCGTCCTTGATAATCTGCTTGCCAAGTTCTTTTGCATAAAATCCCGTGACCTTTTTTCTCTTCCAGGAGAAGTCAGGATGGAAAATTTCAAGTTCATCAATTCCGTCAAAGTTTTCGTCTTTGAGCGCAATGAGATCGGCAATTGCCTTATTAGTATTCTTGTCGTAAAGTCTAACTACTTTTTTATATCCGGGATTGGTAATTTTGGCCGGAGTGTCGCTCATCTTCATTTTGGGGCATAATACTCCGTCGGTTTCTATTCCCGCAAGTTTATATACGCCGCCAAGGCTTGGACAATCCATACTCGTAATGAGTTTTGTACCTATACCCCAAGTGTCTATGCAAGCATTCTGCGTTGCAAGGGACTGCAATACATTTTCGTCAATATCTCCGCTTGCGCAAATCTTGGCGTCGGGAAAACCTGCTTCATCAAGCATCTTTCTTGCCTCTCTCGACAGATATGCCAAATCTCCGCTGTCAAGTCTTATTCCTATAGGCTCGTGTCCTTGCGCCCTCAACTCTTTAAACACTGTGATTGCGTTGGGCACGCCGCTACCGAGAGTGTCGTAAGTATCGCAAAGCAACATACACTTGTCAGGATATATCTTTGCGTACGCTCTGAACGCGTCCAATTCGCTTGGAAAACTCATTACCCAACTGTGAGCGTGCGTACCTGATACGGGCACGTCAAACATCTTGCCTGCCAACACGTTGGAAGTCGACTGACAGCCTGCGATCATTGCCGCCCTTGCTCCGTATATACCCGCGTCGGGTCCTTGAGCGCGGCGCAAGCCAAATTCTGCGACTGCTCCGCCCTTTGCAGCATATACTACCTTTGCAGCCTTGGTTGCAATAAGCGTCTGGTGATTGAGTATGCAAAGTATAGCCGTCTCTATAAACTGCGCCTCAAACATTCTTGCTCTGACAGTAAGAATAGGCTCTTGCGGAAATACTACTGTACCTTCAGGAACCGCATAAACGTCGCCGTTGAATTTAAAGTTTTTAAGAAGAGTCAAAAACTCTTCGTCAAAAATGCCAAGAGATCTTAGGTATGCGATATCGTCTTCGCTGAATTTAAGATTGAGTATATAATCTACTACTTGCTCCAAACCGCAGGCAATAGCGTAATTGTTGCCAACTCCTCTATAAAAAACATCGAAAATCGCAAATTCGTCCATCTGCTTGTTTTTGCTGTAACCATACATCATAGTCAACTGATACAAGTCAGTCAATAAAGTCAAATTTCTCATTCTTGCTCCTAGTTTTTTATGCCGAATACTCGGTGAGGCTGAACAACTCGTCCATAACCGCAGCGTATATGCCTAATCTTTTGCATAAATTATATGGCAAAATTATACAACTTTGCCATATTTTTGTCAATCTCTTATCGTATATTTTATTTATTCGCTTTAATCACTGTTATAAAAGTGATTTGTCATCTTTGTCAACGCTTTTTTTATACTTGATTTCTTCAAGTACTGCAAATTGACCGACGGCGCTTACTTCTTCAGCGTTATTTCCGCCTTGTGCTTCAGAATTTTCACAAGCCGTCGCAGTATCTGCCGAAATCAATCGTACCTTTCGCACTTTTTGACAGGTAACGCTTAGTTTACTTTCGCACATTTTCTCAAACCACTTTGTCTCGAAACTTATTTTTCCATATTGCAATAATATCTGTAGTACTATGCAAACAATAAATGCGATATAGCATATTACCTGCACGACTTTGACGTCGGAATTGCCAAAAGTAACCGGATTGCCGTCTTTGATAAATTCAAGAGAGCCTCTCACTAAGCCGTACCACCCCAGATAGAATATTGAAAAAGTACCATTCTTGAGAGGTTTCTTCGGCACAAAATACATTACCAGCGCTATTGCCAGACCAATTGCGTTGAGCGTGCCTTCAAAGAAGAATGAAGCATAATGCCACTTGCCCGTGCTCTCAATGAATACTGCAAACGGCAAACGCTGAAGCGCCTCGTTGGTCACTTCCACACCGTAAAGTTCTTGATTAAAGAAATTCCCCCATCTGCCTATTATCTGACCTAGCAATACCGCAATGACCACACAGTCAGCCACTCGCATAAGCGAGTACTTTTTGTTGCGCAAACAACAGAAAAATACCCCGAAAGCGCCGCCGAAAATACCTCCTATAATGGTAAGTCCACCGCCCGAAATATCAATTGCGTCAACAAAGCCTTGCCAAGAAGACAACGAATACTCCTCTCCAATTCTCGGAACAACGTAAAAAACTCTGCAAAAAATTACTGCCATTGGAATTACCCATATAAACAATTCCAATGAAAAATCAAAGTCTATCTTTCTCTTATAAGCAAGTAAAAGATATAGACAAAAAGCAAGGATTATACCTAGAGTAATGACAATGCCATACCAGTATATGGGATTGCCAAACAACGTAAACGCTACTCTGTCGATTGCAAGTAAACTTTGCATTAGAACACCTTTGTCGTACCGTCGTTACGCACGCCTATGACAAACACGCTGTCATTGCCGAAAATTGATTTCATTCTGTCTACGTAAGCGTCGCATTTATTCTTTTCAACATACGAGATGATCGTACCGGCAAATCCGCCGCCGTGAACTCTCACCGCTTTTACTCCGTCGCTCTTTTTGCTCAAATTGATAGCAAGCGGTATTCTCTGCGTCAAATCGCCGTAAGGATAACAGTTTTGCAACATTGTGTACGAACTCTCACCCGACGCATTTATCATATCGCAAAACTTACGCTCATTGCTCTTCTTGACAGCCTTTGCGCAGACATCTACGCGCTTGTTTTCGTCATAGAAGTGCATTGCTCTCAAAATCGCTCTGCCAGACAGTTTCTGTTGAAGCGTAGGAATAGCCTCATAAAAGTCTTTTTCTTTAATCTTGCGAAGTTTCTTCCCGCCCATAGCTTTTGCGACTTCTTCCATTTCCAATCTTATACTTGCGTATTGCTCCGTTAAATCACTATGATCTCCGCCGGTATTAATCAATACGATATTAAGATTATCAAATTTCCAGTCAATAGATTTGAATATCGGATCTTTTGTAGATCTGAAATCTATATAACTCACTCCGCCAAAAGATATTGCGCTTTGATCCAAAAGCCCGCACGGCTTGCCAAAATACTCCGTCTCGGCAAAATGCGAGGCTTTTGCCTTCGTAAATTTATCTACAACGCCGCCGTTGAACATCTGATTGAGTATTTCGCAAATCAGCACCTCAAAACAAGCCGAAGAAGAAACTCCTGCGCCTCTGAAAACGTCGCTTGTGGTCGTCGCGCAAAAACCTCCTATCTTCAATCCGCTTATCTTGAAATATGCCAAAATACCTCTTACGAGAGCAACTGCGTTGCCTTCTTCGTTTTTTCTCGAAATAAAATCGTTGAGCGATACTTCAATGGGAGAAAATCCTATTGATTCTATGATTACTTTGCCTTCACAAGGCGTAACGCAAGCAAGCGTGTCTACAGAAATAGACGCGCAAAGCACTTTTCCGTTATTATGGTCAGTATGATTACCGCAAACTTCGATTCTGCCGGGAGACGAATAGAAAACTCCGCCCTCGCCGTATTTTTTACTATGTATATCGTATAAATCTTGATATCTTTTGATTTGATATTGCAACTTGTCTTCTCCGTAAAATTTTTGAACAACGTCAGCAAATTCTACGCTGGTTGGCAAATTTTCGATAGATTTTCTGTCAGCCATAATTACCTCATAATTTTTAAATTTAAGTAGTACCAATTTACTCAAAGATATTATAGC
>WSNH01000118.1 GCA_013316135.1 Clostridia bacterium | reverse complement strand
CGCGATAGATAATGCCGCAATGTCGATTACCACCAATTCAAGCGACGGATTTGGCGAATATAAAGACGGCAGTTCTTATGTTTTTACTGATATAAATCTAGTAGATAAATATAGAGCGGACAATCCAAATACGCCTTACGATATGACTATAAAGACTGTATCAAGAGCAAGCGTAAGAGGTACACACGAAAATCCATACGTAATTACTACTGTGGCGCAATGGAATACTTTTGCGTCAAGCGCAACAGCAATCTCAACAAGCGACAAAGTTTACATATTAGGTCAAGACATAGATTTTGACGGACAGACTTTTAATGCCGTCGAAAATTTCAACGGCAAATTCTACGGTATGGGACGTACTCTCAGCAATATAGTAAAGGACTTTGGAAGTGAGCACGAATGCGGAGTATTCCGTATAATAGGCGCTGATGCAATAGTCGCCGATTTGAATGTAGACAACGTGACTATCACGACTACTGGCGGTAGAGCAGGTACGTTGATAGGCAGTACCAACGGCGGAGATATCATGAATTGCCACGTAATTGGCAGTGTGAGTGGTAGAGGAAGTTACACAGGAAATAATCAATACTCTGTGGGCGGACTTGTTGGCAATGCAGGCGGCGACAACCAAAAAGTATATATCTATCGTTGTTCTCTAAAAGTAAGATTGATTTTGGAGACATTAGTTAATGGAGCAAGCGGCGGGATATTAGGCGCGTCCAGTTGTACGGGAGGCGGTCTGTCTTTAGTTTTTTACGACTGTCTTGCAATTGTTGATATTACTGTAAATGCTTCAAGAAGTACTTTAGATACGTGGTTTGGCGGTGTAACGAGTTATACATCTCTCTTAGGAGAGCAAGCCGTTGAGAATTGCGCAGTCTATATTAATTTTATAGATAATGCTAAGAATAGATTTATTATGTCTTCGCTTGTCAATGGCTGGCCATATGCAATGACAAAATTGACAATAAAAAACGTTTTTTCGGACGGAATTTTAACACGAGATAGCGCGACTTATGGATTAGCATCTGGAGTATTTTGTTGTACTAGTAATACTTATGTGCAAGTCTTAGATAACCTTACCACTGATACGCAAAATATAAATTGGTATGCTACCAACTATACCTTGTCTTCAGGTCAAGCGCTCAGTCTTTATGAACGACGCAAATTGGAAAATACGCAATATACCGGAGATGCTGGACTTACGCAAGATGATATGTACTCCAAATTAAAAGAGGATATGCCGTCAAAGATATGGACGAAAAAGAGCAATATTTCCACTGCGTATATGACAAATACTGACATAACGTCTACAGACGGATATACAATAGAGAATTCGCCTGTCCGTAATCCTCTTGTTGCATTTGTTAGTTATCGCAACCTAACAAACGGCGGAAATGACAAAGAAAGCGTGGGGATAGAAGACGGCATAATATATACGCCTGGCGCAGACTTGGAAAGTCAGCCTGGCGCAGATTATTTGGCAGGTAAGTCAAGCAATCAAGTATTCTTAGGTTGGACGGACGACACAACTGGCGCAAGCGAGCCTTTCAAGGAGTTGCCAAGCGGAATGTTTGGAGAGGTTACTCTATATGCGGTATGGGGCTTATCGAATGACCACGTGGATAAATACGTAAATCCTATGCTTACTGTAAAAGACAGTATATCGGAGATCACTTACGACACCAAGGCAAGTATTACGCTCAACGCAAACGTAGAATACACAGGCGCGTCTGACGGCGGAATGACAGACCCGCAAGTGACGTATCTATGGAAGCAAGGCAGTAAAGACAGGAGCGACACTAATACAGGTACGTTTAAAGCCAATAAAGTAGCGGACAGCGGAACGTATACCTACGACTATATAATGAAAGACAAGGCTCAACCGTTGTGGTTGCATAAAGACAGCAGCGGTTTGAGCGAGACAATTACTATAAACAAAGGTATAATCTCAATAGACACCTTTGAAGTGACAAATGAGCCTTATTATGGCAAGGCGTTGACAGAAGTGACGTTTGACGTGACGGCGAAGAATAGCGCAGGAGTAAAAGTCGCGTTGAGTAGCGCAACTTGGAAGAATACTGTGGGGCAAGAAGTAAAGAAAGGCGAGAATACCCAGACAGTGAGACTAATACCTACAGATACGGACAACTATGGAGATTATGCAGATTTGACAGTCAAATTTGATTCCGAGACGTTGTACGTAACATTCGTATTTCCTGAGTTGGCGGAGGAACTTAAAGCGGAGTTGACGTACGGACAAAACTACGGCTCAAAGGAGATAATCTACGAATTTAACCAAGTATATATGGACGCATTGGCCAACAATCCAGAGTTTTCGTCAATATCGGACAGCGGACTTGCGCCATATCTTGCAGACGAAGACGAGATAAAGGCAGACCCGACGTATAAGGGTGCACCAATAGTAGAGGATTCGTCTGGCAAGGCGCTATATAACAAGGTGCATAAAAATGTAACGGAAGAGTTTAGCATATACGTGTATTTTAATGCTGTTACGTATACAGTGGCATTTGACGCCAACAGCAGTAGCAACACCACGGTGTTGCCAGCGCCTGAAGCGTATGGCTATGGCAAGTTTGTCATAAAGCCAGACAAAGACCCGACCAACGGCGAGTTGTTGTTTGTAGGTTGGTACTTCACGGACAGTGAAGGAGAGTATCGCGCTTGGAGATTTTTCAGCGAGCAGCAAGAGGACGGCGCAGTCATACCGCAAGACAGAGTAAGCGGAAATCTTACGCTTACGGCAGAGTGGTTGAGCGCGACAAATCTTGACGAGGTTGCGTTTACGGTAAGTCCTACGGCAAAGTTTGTGGCGTTGGATAAAATAGACAGCGGAGACTATCTGACTGTAACGGCCAAGTATTCCGGAAGCAAAAACGGAGTGACAGCTACGAGCAGTAAGACTATAGCGTACGGAGATTACGTCATAGAGTACGGCAGAATGGACGGCGAAGACTTTTTGGCAGAATACAACACGCTCAAGGTAGTGGAAGGAGGAATGTATATCCGAGTGGGCGTTCAGTTTGGAGTGTCCACCGTATATTCCGAGCCAAAGCGAATCAGCGTAGAGCCTATAGATATAACCGATTTGACGGAGCAGTTCAACTTCGGAGACGACGACAATGACGGCATAATCACGTTTGAGTATGACGGCACCGGCAAGACGGTACGCAAATTGACCGCGCAAGATGTGCTGACAATGACGAATGGACAAATCACCGGCATTACGTATGAGTACAGGAATAGTTTTACCAACCAATTGGTAGATGAGCCAACGGATATAGGCACATACAATGTGACAATAAGTTACACTACGGCTTCGGGAGATTTTTACGCCAAGCCGACAGAACTGACAATGAAAATAACGTCAACGATAAAGGTAAGAGTAGAATGGAGCGATACGACGCTGATGTATTCGGGCGGAGAGCAACATCCGACTGTAGCCAAGATATACAATGTCGACACCGGAGAAGAGGTATCAGTCAACAGTAATCAGATAAAGTATATGGGAGATACCGACGCCAAGACGATAAATATAGGTATGCATTACAAAGTCAGCGTATCTTTGGGAGAGTCTTATACCGTGACAGAGGGCGAGGAATGTACTTTTGATATAGTCAAAGCGTTGTTGGATATACCTACGTACACGTCGGGAATGATAATGTATGACGGCACGCCAAAATCACTTGTAGATTATCTGGGAGAATCATTTAATCCGCTTTTGATGGAGATAGTGACGGGCGGAACCGGAACAGAAGTGGATACATACCGAGCAATGATAGCGCTAAAGGACACGGTCAATTGCTCTTGGGCAGACAATACGTTTGCAAGTAAGCAAGTAGAGTGGAAGATTGAGCCTGCGATACTGTACATAAGTTGGGATAAGTGGGAGTTTGTGTCCGACGGAGAGAGTGCGTACGCGCCAAAGATAAGCGGATTGACCGGACTAGCGGGTGAGGACGCATTTGATTACGGTACGGACTTCGTCTATAAGATATACGACGAAGGGGGCAATCTCTTGGATGTCAGCGAGGTAGACGAGATAGGCTCGTATAGAATAGTCGCAAGTTTCAACGGAGATGTCAAGAATTATACGTTGGACGGCACAAGCAAAGAATGGTATTTTGTAGTCGTACCTAGGTCTGGAATGAGTATCTTGACGATAGAATGGGGAGAGACACAGTTTCTATATGACGGCGGGGTACATTACCCGACGTTTACAGTCAAGGACAGCAACGGCAAAGATGTGACGGAAGAGATAAGTTCAATTCTGAAGTTCAGCGAGGGGTATCGCAAAGAGAAGGAATTGGGCACATATTCAGTCAAGATAACTTTGAACGGAGAAGCGGGAGAAGAGTATTTTATACGATCGGGAGCGACGGTAAAGTATAAGATAGTCGACGAGAACGGATACGCGCCAGACGAAGATGAGACTGCCAATAGAGATAATGAAGACAAAGACGGAGACAAGGGCGGAAGCGGACTTGATTTGGACAGTATACTTGATGCAATCAAGGAGTATTGGCAGGCGATAGTCAGCGGAGTGTGTATAATACTGATAATAGCGTTCTTGGCAAAGACGGCAAGTTA
>WSNH01000117.1 GCA_013316135.1 Clostridia bacterium | reverse complement strand
TTCATTACCAATTACGTTGTGTGATTTTGTGAAAAAACGTGTCCCGGAAAAAATCTTTGTAGTTGGAAAATATTTTATGTTGTTAGTAGTGTTGTTTGCTTCGATATTGCGAATTGTGTCAGGAACGTATAATCCGTTTATTTATTTTCAATTTTAGGGAGGAGAAAGGATGTTTCATAAAATTTCGCAAGCGATGTTCAGTATGCTTTTTATTATAATGTTGATAATTCCTTTGCTTGCCACGAATTTGAAAGAGGATGTAATATCAGTAGAAGAGAACCGAAAATTAGCACCAATGGCTGAACTGTATAATGAAGATGGGACTCTTAATACTAATTTTACTTCGGATTTTGAGACTTGGATTGATGATAATATAGGTTTTCGTTCAGAACTGGTCGCTATTAGTAAAAAAATCATGTATAGCATCTTTGATATTCTTTCCGGAGATAGATATGTTGGACCAAATGGAGAGTTTAATTATGCGACACCGGCTATGATAGCAGATTATCAACATATTAATTTGTATTCTGAAGAATATTTGAAAGAATATGCTGACAGTTTGCAATATATTAGTAATTATGTGGAAAATAAGGGGGCACAATTTTATTATTGTCAATGTTGGGATAAACACTCCATATATCCGGAATATTTTCCAAAAGCGGAAGACTCACCAACGGAGAGAGAATTATTACGTCGATAGCCACTATGCACGACAGATCCAACGGTCTGGGCGGCGGTTTTGCAGGGTACGGAATTTATCCGCAATACGCAGATTTTTATGCGTTTCATATTTTCTACGACGACAATGAGATAAGAAAAGAGGCGGAGAATTTTCTCTATCAAAACTTTTTTATCGTAAATATGTCTATGATACCCATACGAAAGACTAAGAATATATCTGACGAGCCGCTCATTTTGAGATACTTTGTCAAGCCGCTTGACGCAAGGCTGCACGAGACAAATCTCGACGAAAAAGAATTCGTTGCCAGAATGGTAATCAAAGTCAATACGACTATCAAAGGCGCATATATCTTCTCGAGCGGTAAAAATATGGGGATATTCAAGGCGGTGGGTTATCCCGAGGACGTAGGCGAATATTATAGGCTTGAGGAGTACGACGCATACTGTTGGACGGCGCACGGCAGATACCCGACTAATACGCCCGGCTGGTGGGGCGGAGCGCACCCATTCGGTATGCTGGATTATTCAGTCGTGCACAACGGCGAAATATCTTCTTATGACGCAAACAGACGCTATATAGAGATGTTTGGATACAAGTGTACGCTTATGACGGACACCGAAGTAATTGCTTACGTCGTAGATTTTTTGTGCCGTCGTCAGGGTTTGAGTATGCAGGAGATGGCAGCGGTCATAGCTGCGCCGTTTTGGAGTACTATAGAGAAAAAATCTCCTGAGGAGAGAGCGCTTGCCGAGTATTTGCGCAATACTTTCTCCAGTCTGCTTATCACTGGTCCTTTCAGCATAATGGTGGGATTTGAAAACGGACTTATGGCGCTCAACGACAGGCTTAAACTGCGCAGTATGGTCGTGGGCGAAAAGGACGATATGACGTATATCGCAAGCGAGGAATGCGCTATAAGAGTAATCGAGCCAAATCTCGACAAAATATGGTCTCCGAGGGGCGGAGAGCCGGTAATAGTCACTCTCGATAAAAAGGAGGAAAGATAAAATGTCAATCAATTATGTATATCCTCCCTACGAGGTCGTAAGAGATTTCAACAAGTGTGTGAATTGCAAGATTTGCGTTAAGCAGTGCGCCAACGAAGTGCATACTTTTGACGAAAAAAAGGGCATAATGCTTGCCGACGATACCAAGTGCGTCAACTGTCATAGGTGCGTTGCCACTTGCCCTACACGAGCGCTCAAGATTGTCAAATCTGACAATACGTATAAAGAAAACGCCAATTGGTCGGCAGAGTCTATGAAGGAGATTTACCGTCAGGCGGAGAGCGGCGGAGTACTGCTGTCGTCTATGGGTAATCCTCAGCCTTTGCCGGTGTATTGGGATAAAATACTTATCAATGCTTCGCAGGTGACCAATCCGTCTATCGACCCATTGAGAGAGCCTATGGAAACTACGGTATTTTTGGGTAGCAAGCCTGATAAAATAGTCAGAGACGAGAATGGCAAGATTGTCGACAACCTTTTGCCTCAACTTAAATTGAGCACGCCTATTATGTTTTCGGCAATGAGTTACGGCTCGATAAGTTACAATGCTCACGCGGCTCTTGCCAAGGCGGCAGAGAAGTTGGGAATATTCTACAACACAGGCGAGGGCGGTCTTCACGAGGACTTTTATCAATACGGTAAGAATACTATCGTGCAAGTCGCGTCGGGAAGATTTGGCGTATACAAAGATTATCTTGAGGCCGGCGAGTGTATAGAAATCAAGATAGGTCAAGGCGCTAAGCCGGGCATAGGCGGACACTTGCCTGGCGCAAAAATTGTGGGAGATATTTCAAAGACTAGAATGATACCGGTAGGCAGTGACGCCATATCTCCTGCGCCTCATCACGATATTTATTCTATTGAGGACTTGCGTCAACTCGTATTTTCTCTCAAAGAAGCGACCGGATATAAGAAGCCAATCGCAGTCAAAGTCGCGGCGGTACACAATGTAGCTGCCGTTGCGAGCGGTATTGCCCGAAGCGGCGCTGATATTATAGTTATCGACGGATTTAGAGGCGGCACCGGAGCGGCGCCTACGAGAATAAGAGACAATGTAGGAATTCCTATCGAACTTGCTTTGGCTAGCGTAGACAAGAGACTGCGCGACGAGGGTATAAGAGGCAACGTGTCATTGGTAGTTGGCGGTTCTATTCGCAACAGCGCGGACGTTGTAAAAGCAATTGCATTGGGCGCGGACGCCTGCTATATCGCCACTGCGGCGCTTATGGCTATGGGGTGTCATTTATGTAGATCTTGTCATCTGGGCAAATGCAATTGGGGTATTGCAACCCAAGTGCCGGAACTCGTCAAGAGACTGGATCCCGAGACGGGGTGCAACAGACTTGTAAACCTTGTCACCGCTTGGACGCACGAAATAAAAGAGATGATGGGCGGTATGGGCATCAACTCTATCGAAGCGCTGAAAGGCAACAGGCTTATGCTGAGGGGCGTAGGACTTAATTCCAAGGAACTTGAGATTCTTGGTATCAAACACGCCGGGGAATGATATGTTCGACTCAAATCGAGTCTAGGCAAATTTAAAATGCGTATTATGCGCCAATGCAGCCTTTGGTTCACGACGACTTACAGCAAGTATGGCGACGCTTGACAAAAAAATCCGCTATTTTATCTTTTGCCTATCTCTCTTCTCGTCGAACGAGAACGCGCATATAAAAAATGGCAAAAGTAGGAAGAGTTATTTAGACTGTAGCGTAGCGTAATGGAGAAATCTCAACAGATTAAAGGAGAAATAATTGACAATGTTAAGAATAGATTGCACGGATAAGCACTTTTCCGAGATAGGGAAGTTGATACGAGAGACTAAGGAAAAGCAAATAATAATCGACAATGCGCAAGGACATAGATACATAGCGTCGGGCGTAGGCGGAAAGGAAATAACTATCAACGGCACTCCCGGCAACGCTATGGGCGCATACCTTGACGGTTGTGAAATCGTAGTCAACGGCAGCGCGCAAGACGCTATCGGCGACACTATGAACGACGGACTTATAGTCATTCACGGCAACAGCGGAGACGCCGCGGGATATTCTATGCGCGGCGGAAAGATTTTTATAAAAGGCGACGCAGGCTATCGCGCCGGCATACATATGAAAGCATACAAGGATAAGTTTCCGGTGCTTGTCATTGGCGGAAAAGCCGGAAGTTTTCTCGGAGAATACCAAGCGGGCGGAATTATACTCGTGCTTGGCATAGACACCGACAGTAAGACTAACGTAGGTTATTTTACGGGTAACGGTATGCACGGCGGTAAGATAATATTGCGCAGTGAGCAATTGCCAGACTTGCCCGAGCAAATAGTCGCAAGAAAGGCTAATGCCGAAGACCTCGAAGAGATAGAGCAGTACGTCAAAGAGTATTGCGGTTATTTCGGCAACGATCCAAAGGAGATAATGAGCAAAGACTTCTTTGTGTTGACGGCGAATAGCGCTAATCCGTATAAACAACTTTATACTTCGGTATAGTCAATCGCAGTACGACTTTTGCCTTACAGTCGGGCGCGCTTGTAGGCACGTGCGACAAGTACGCTCGCCGCTCGCTTACCGTTGCACAGACGAAATTACAATAATCTCTGCGCTTGCAGTAATTTGCGCTATGAAATTGACAAGAATAACAGCGTTCTTCACGCTCAAAAGTTTTATTGAGAAAGTTTGGTATGTTATTTCGACCGAAGCAGGAGTGAAGCGGAGAAATTTCTGCAGATAAAATATATGGCTGATTAAAACAATCGGAAATTCCAAAAAGAGCAGGTGTGTATAATCAAACGGTGTCTTGCTATTGTCGCGGTAAAATTTTGTATTCGTATCAAACATTTGCCAATTTATGCGATATATTCAACTTAGGTCAAACGGAAATTCTTTGTTTGAAATAAACCTTTCACATAAAAATATTCATATATTTATTAT
>WSNH01000116.1 GCA_013316135.1 Clostridia bacterium | reverse complement strand
CGTTTAGTCTTCATTTCGCATTGATTTCAGCAACGCAATAAGCGCTTCCTGTTGAGGTGAAGATAGCGAGGCAAATTCGTCAAGCAATATTTTTTGCGTCGGCGTAAGTTGACTAAGTTCGCCGTCTTCTGCAAAAAATTGCGACAGCGTAATTCCGCAAGCATTGCATATGGCTTGCAACGACGCGACGGACGGCTGGACGTTTTTTCTAAACCAAGACGATATAGTCGTCTGCGGTATATTGGACTCTAGACTCAACTTATATTCGGTCCACCCCTTTTGATTGCGCAGCTGTATAATTTTTGCCAGAATATCCATACCTTTTCCTATAATTGTCTTTTTCGTATATTTTATACGAAAAAATATTGACAAACAATATTGTATATCGTATAATTATTACGATATTTCGTATATCAATTACGTTTTTAATAGGAGAATAACAATGGAACAACAAAAGATTGCAAATTTTATGTCTGCTTACGGAAAATATTTCCCTGCTGACAAAATGGCGTATATTGAAGAGGGTTTGGCTAAGTGTCCCGACGAAAAATACAATATTCTCGCAACTGTCAATTTCAAAAATCCTACCGCAATAACTGTTTTGTCGATATTTTTCGGCGGATGGGGCGTAGATAGATTTATGTTAGGACAAACCGGTATGGGAATACTCAAGTTCTTTACCGGCGGACTTTTTGGAATATTGACAATAATAGATTGGTTTACCGTAGGAAAAAAAGCCAAGGAATGGAACTATCAAGAGATTGCAAAGCGACTTTAATCAATCGAAAACTTTTATACCCCTATAAATAATATCCCTACTCTTTAGGGGTATTATTTATTCGTTAGGATATCAAGCCTCGTCTAATACAACGCGCTCTTCTTGCTCGGCGTCGCGCTCTGCAATGACGTCGTCGTCCGGTTTATCGGGAGGCCGCCCTATCTTTACTTTAAATTCTTTTCGACTTATCACATAATAAGAGATAAGCATTGCGGCTCCCGTCGCGACCCAAGTGATGGGATAAATTATCATAAGCACATAGAAATTTTGAGAATACATTTTGAATATCGTATACACCCACACTATGCGAAGTACGCACGACCCAACGACGGTGATAAGCGCAGGTAAAAGAGAATGTCCTATTCCTCTCAATGATCCGCCTGCAATCTCATACGTACAAGGCAGCATTTCACCTGACAGCACGCACGTCATTCTTATAAGCGCAAACTTTATTGCTTCTTCGTCTGAAGTATAAATACGAATAAACAACTTGCCTCCGAGCGAAAACGTAAGACTCAGCACCGTAGTAATTACGAGCGCCGCCAGCATATTGACGCGAAATATTTTTCTGCAACGCGCATAGTTACCCGCCGCAAAGTTCTGACTTACAAAAGTCACCGCGGCTTGAGCAAACGCGCTGACAAAATAATATACGTAATATTCAAAATACAAGGCGTCTCCGCTGCCCGCCATAGCCTTATCTCCAAAGCCGTTGATGGCAGTCTGAATACATACGTTGGACAGCGAAAAGACAATGCCTTGCAAACCGGCAGGCAAACCAATAGCAAAAATGCGTTTTAGATACTTTGCCTTAATTCTTGACTTCTTGAAGCGTATTCTCAAAGTCTCGTTTTTCATAATAAAGACTATTACGCAAACTGCGCTGACGGCGTCGGCGACCACCGTCGCGATAGCCACGCCGACCACGCTCAACTTAAACACTGCGACAAACAATAAATTGAGACCTATATTTATTATACCTGCGACTATAAGGCTATAAAGCGGTCTGCGAGTATCTCCCACGCTCCTTAAAATTGCAGAACCGAAATTATAGATCATTAAAAAAGGCATACCGATAAAATAGACTTGAAGATATTTTACGGCAAGAGGAAGCACCTGCGTAGGTACGTCCATTGCCTTCAACACGGCAGGCGCAATGGCAATGCCCACGACGAGAAGCAATACTCCGCTCGCAAGCGCTATAACCGCTGAAGTCAATACCATACTGTGTATGTCTTCTTTCTCATTCCTGCCTATATGCTCCGATATGACTACGGTAACTCCGACAGACAGTCCGGTAAAAAGATTGATAAGCAAATTTATCAAAGAACCGTTGCTGTTTACAGCCGCCTGAGCGTTGCTGTCCTCAAACCAACCTATTACGGCAACATCGGCAGAATTGAAGAGCTGTTGCAATATACCGCCGAGCGCAAGCGGCAGCGCAAAAAGCAAGATCTTCTTGAGAATCGGACCGTGCAACATATCCATTTGTTTACTTTTGGTTTCTATTACTTTATTCATCTTGCAATTGTCTCAATCATATTCACTGATTATACTATTATACCTAAGATAAATCAAGCAAAAATATATAAAAAAATACCCCCATTTCTGAGGGTATTCTCATTGACTTATTTACTCATCTTTCTTGTCTTCCGACTTGGTCTGTTCGATGTCTTGAGTTTCTTGCGATTGCTCCGCGTCAGTATCGACGGATTGTTCCTTGTCGTTGTCGTCCTCGGTATCGACTGTCTGCGCGCCGTCGCTCACATCTTCTTGAGTAGGCGGCGTTTCCGGATTGTCTTGGGAGACTTTCTCATCGACGATATTTATCTTGGGAGATTCCGTCTTCTTATAAGAATCTTTCTTTGCCTGTCTTTCGTCAATATACGCGATTACTTCGTCCGCAGACTTGCCGTCGAAGAGCATATTGACTTCTTCGGTATATATCGTCTCTTTCTCGAAAAGAACTTTGACCATATTATCCATTATAGTGCGATTGGCTTGCAATATCTCAAGAGCTCTGGCGTAGCAACTGTCGAGAATAGACTTTATCTCCGTATCTATTATACCGCCGAGGTTGTCGCTGTAAGAGTGCGTCGTGCCGTAGTCTCTGCCAAGGAAAACTTCTTTGTCACCTCCGAGATACATATTGCCTATTGCATTTGACATACCCCATTGCGTGACCATCTTCTTGGCAATATTGCTTGCTCTTTCAATATCGTTGGACGCGCCCGTAGATATATCTTTTATTACTATTTCTTCCGCAGCTCTACCTCCGAGCATCATGGTCACCATATCTATAAGTTTGTTGCGTGTGATATGTGAATCGTCGTTTTCCGGTCTGGTCAGCGTATAACCTGCCGCCATACCTCTCGGTATAATGCTTACTTCCTGCACGTCGTCGCAATTCTCAAGCAACTTGCCGATGATTGCGTGACCCGACTCGTGGTATGCCGTAATCCTCTTGTCGCTGTCTGTGACGATACGCGATTTCTTTTGCGGACCTGCGATAACTTTGTTGATACCTTCGAGGATATCTTCCATTACTATAACTTTTCTATTTGCTCTCGCCGCAAGAATAGCCGCTTCGTTGAGGAGATTTTCTAGGTCTGCGCCGCTAAATCCGCTCGTCATTCTCGCAAGTATCTTGAATGATACGTCTTGCGCCAACGGCTTATTGCGAGAGTGAACTTTTAGTATTTCCTCTCTGCCTTTTACATCGGGGACGTTGACGTAAATCTGTCTGTCGAATCTGCCCGGACGCAACAATGCGGGATCGAGAATGTCCGCTCTGTTGGTAGCCGCCATAATGATTATACCTTCGTTTTTCTCAAAGCCGTCCATCTGCACGAGAAGTTGGTTGAGCGTCTGCTCTCTCTCGTCGTGACCGCCTCCGAGGCCGGAGCCTCTTTGTCTGCCGACGGCGTCTATTTCGTCGATAAATATTATACAAGGCATATTCTTCTTTGCCTGATTGAACAAGTCTCTCACTCTTGCCGCGCCCGTACCAACAAACATTTCCACAAAGTCACTGCCGCTTATCGAGAAGAACGGCACGTTGGACTCGCCTGCGACGGCTTTTGCAAACAAAGTTTTACCTGTACCCGGAGGGCCTACGAGAAGCACGCCCTTCGGTATTCTTGCGCCAAGTTGCAAAAACTTCTGAGGGTCTTTTAAGAACTCAACGATTTCTTGAAGTTCTTCTTTTTCTTCCTCCGCTCCGGCTACGTCTGTAAAACGCACCGATACGTTCATATTAAGTCTCGCCTTGGTCTTACCAAAGTCCATAGCCTGACGGTTGGAACTTGCGCCCTGTCTGATTATGATAAATATAACTACCGCGCAAATGATCAGCGCAAGCAGCGGGAATATTATCGACGAGATATTTACTCCCGAGTTTGGATCGTTGAATACATACTGCGGTACGGTAATTTTAGTCGGATCTTCGTCGTCTTTGGCATCGTTTTTGTCTTTTAATTCATCAAGATATATCTTGAAATTCGTACGATAATCAATCGTCGCGACATAGGTAGCCCTCTTCGTCGGGTTTTTATAGAACGCCTCAAGTTCCTTACTCGTTGCGCTTGACTTCAGAGCGTACGCCTTATAAGATTCGATATAAAGAGCGCCTATCTTTCCCGACTCAATCATTTGCACCAAACCTTGATTGTCCTCTGTAGTTGTCACGTCGCCTTTGCTGTACGCAATTTCCGTAGGCTTGACGTCAAAGAACCTAAAATATAAGAATACAATTATTACTACAACCAAAATTACGAGTATCGCAATTTTGCCGTACATTGCTTTTTTATTCACCTTTTCCTCCAAGCGAAAGTAGTCCGCCAACTATATATATT
>WSNH01000006.1 GCA_013316135.1 Clostridia bacterium | reverse complement strand
TGATTAGAGAGGCTATACACTTCTAGGAGGACAAAATGATCAATAAAGATTTCTTTCAAGCGCTTGACGCGCTCGAAAAAGAAAAGAGAATCGAGCAACAACAGTTTATCGACGCGCTTGAGACAGGACTTGCAGTAGCGTACAAAAAGGAAAACGGTAAAGCAAAATCCGTTATGGTTGCGCTCAATCCGCAGAGATCGGAGATAAAAATTTATGCTTATCAGACTGTTGTCGAAGAAGTCGAAGACGAAGAGAAGCAAATTTCTCTTCAGGACGCAAAGGCTATCAAAAATAGTTATAAAGTGGGAGACATAGTTAAAGAAGAACTCTCGCCTAAACTCTTTTCGCGTATTGCGGCTCAGACTGCAAAGCAAGTGATCATTCAACGAAATAATGAGATCCAAAAAGAACTCATAAAGGACGAGATGAACAACAAAGAGGGTGAAATCGTCAAAGGTATCGTAAGACGAGTCGAAAATGATACCGTATATTTGGAAATGGCGGGAACTCAACTTGAAGGCGTTATGTTGCCCTCCGAGCAGATAAGAGGCGAAAAGTACAACGTCAACGACGTAATCAACGTATACGTCAAAAGCGTTCGTACCAATCAAAGGGGCGCAACTCAAGTAATGGTATCTAGAGCAAGCAACGGTTTTGTCAAAAAACTTTTTGAAATGGAAGTGCCCGAAATCAAAGCTAATCTTGTCAATATCAAGAGAATTGTCAGAGAAGCAGGTTATCGTACTAAAATGGCTGTATACGCTGAAGATTCTTCTATTGACGCGGTAGGTAGTTGTATAGGTCAAAAGGGTATGCGTATCAACAGCGTCGTTCAAGAACTCGGCGGTGAAAAAATAGATATAATAGGATATAGCCAAGATATGGGCGAGTATATATCCAGAGCGTTGTCTCCTGCAAAAGTAATTGCAGTAATGCTCAATCCCGAAGAGAAGAGCGCAAAGGCTATAGTCGAAGACGACAAACTTTCGCTTGCTATCGGCAAGTCTGGTCAAAACGTAAGACTTGCGGCAAAACTCACGGAATGGAAGATAGACGTCAAGCCATATTCTTCTTTGGCAGGCAACGACATCAGCGATATAGGCGAATAAGATGAAAAAACCGCCTGTGAGAATGTGTATCGCGTGCAAAAACGCATACGAGAAAAAGCAAATGTTGAGAATTGTAAAAGACAAGGACGGCAATATCTCCTTGGATTTCACGGGTAAAAAGGCAGGCAGAGGAGCGTATATTTGTGACAGCGCCGCTTGTATAGAAAAGTGCGTCAAGAACAAACTCCTCAATAGAAACTTTGCTCAAGAGATAGCCCCCGAGGTATACGATGCAATTAAAGATCAATACGCAAATAGGCAAGATTGATTGTTATATCAACTTTGCGGTAAGGGCAGGTAAAGTTATTTGGGGAGTGGACAATCTCGAGAGAGCAAAGCGTACTCCGCACTTGATACTTGTAGACGAATCTTTAGGAGCAAACAGCGCAAAACAACTTTCACTTTACTGTCAAAGAAAGAATACTATGAGTTTGACGCTTCCTACTGACTATCTCAACAATCTTCTGAAGAGAAGTAATATAAAAGTTTTGTCCATTACAGACGAGTCGTTGGCAAACGCGATAATCAAATATTGCAAATGACAACGACAAAATATACAGAGCGAGAGGCTCTGGCGGGTACCGCAAATTAAAGACGGAGGTGGTTTTTGTGAACAACGAAAACAAAAATGAACAATTTAAAAGTTTAAAGGAGATAGACTCGTTTTTGAGAGACGTGTCCAAGCCTTTTCTTGCTCAAATTGTCGAGGCTAAGAATAAGATTAAAGAACTTGAAAGCAAAGTCAACGATTTGAAGCAAGAGAGATTGGCTGCGATTTACGAGCAACAGCAGGCTGAAGAGGCGCAGACTCAAGATCAGTCGGTCGAGAGCGAAATATCAGTTGACGAAGAAATCAACTTGGAACCAAATAGCGCAGATTCAAAACAAGAAGAGACTCCGTTGGCAAAATTAGAAACGGAACCCATTGATAAAAAAGCCGCGCCGGTTGCTGCTTCTCAAAAAGAGGCTCAGAAGACGCAGACTTATATAAATCCAGATATGGTGCGTAGAGGTAACAAAGACAACAACCGTCCTCAATTTGACAAAAACAGACCCGGCGGACAGCAAAGACCCACCGGACAAGGCGGCGCAAGACCATTTGCGCCCAAGGGCAGAGTGGAAGTTGTCGCTCCGGTTCCCGTAACCAATAAGACGGATAATAAAAAGAAAAAAGACGTCAAGACAACTTTTGGCAAAGACGAGAAGAAAGGAATGACAAAACGAGACCTTTTGAAGAGAGGCTATGCTTACGATTCGACTCTTGAAGACGACAGCGATACCGCAAGATATGTCAAGGTCAAGAAGTCTAAGAAAGATCTCAACACTCTTCAGTATGTCAAAATAGATCACGCCGTGCTCAACAGCGAACGCGTGCCAATTAAAGTTTTCAGCGAAAAAATTGGTAAGTCTGCTACAGAAATAGTAAAAAAATTGTTTGATATGGGCAAATTTGCCACAATCAACGATATGATTAGTTTTGAAGAAGCAGAACTTATTGCAATAGACTACGACATAACGTTGGAACTCAAAGCCGACAAGAGCGCGGAAGACAAACTCAAGGATATAATAGATACGCAGGTTGATAATACAAAACTTGTCAAGAGACCGCCTATCGTAACTATTATGGGTCACGTCGACCACGGTAAAACTTCGCTTCTGGACTATATTCGCAAAGCAAATGTAGCAGGCGGAGAGGCGGGAGGTATTACTCAGCACATTGGCGCGTATACAATAGATCTCAACGGCGAAAAAATCACTTTCCTTGATACTCCAGGTCACGAAGCCTTTACGGCAATGAGACAGAGAGGTGCAAACGTAACTGATATTGCTATCATAGTAGTTGCTGCCGATGACGGAATTATGCCGCAAACAATTGAGGCAATACATCACGCAAAGGCGGCAAAAGACGTTTCGATTATCGTCGCAGTAAATAAGATAGATAAGACCAACGGCAATTACGACAGAATTTTGCAACAGTTGGCAGACAATGAAATTTTGGCTGAAGCGTGGGGCGGAGATACTATAGTGTGTCCGGTAAGCGCAAAGACCGGTCAAGGTGTAAAAGAACTTCTTGAAAGTATACTTTTGGTGGCAGAAGTCAATGAATACAAGGCAAACAAAAAATGTTCGGCTACAGGTTCTATCATTGAGGCTAGTCTCGACAAGGGTAAAGGTCCAGTCGCTACAATCTTGGTTCAAAACGGTACGCTCAAAGTGTCAGATTACGTCGTTGCAGGTACCGCTATAGGTAAGATAAGAGATATGACGGACTACAACGGCAAGAGAGTCAAAGAGGCTTTTCCGTCTTATGCCGTGCAGGTTCAAGGCTTTTCCGAAGTGCCTAAGGCAGGTGATTTGATGGTTGTCGTCAAAGATGAAAAACTTGCTAAGAAAGTCGCTCAAGAGAGAGCGGACAAAGAAAGAGCAGAGATGCAAGCATTCAGTTCTATTAGATCTATCGACGATATCTTCGGTGACGGAAAGGATACAAAGTCGCTCAATCTTATTATCAAGGGCGATGTGCAAGGCTCTGTTGAGGCAGTCAAAGCCTCGCTTCTCAAACTCAATGACGAGATGGCTGAAAAGAAGGTCAAACTTGCAGTCGTGCACAGCGCAGTAGGCGCAATCAGCGAGTCCGATATAATGCTTGCAGATACGGCAAAAGCCATAATTATTGCTTTCAATGTCAAGGCTGAAACAAAGGCTCAAGCGCTTGCCGAAAGAAATAAGATAGATATAAGAAGATACAGCATAATATATGACGCGATCAACGATATGACAAGAGCGCTCAAAGGTATGCTCGATCCAATATATAAAGAGGTCAGTCTCGGAGAAGCAGAAGTCAGAGCAACTTTCAGAATTTCTTCGTTTGGCACTATTGCGGGCAGTTATGTCACAAAGGGTAAAGTCGCAAGAAATTCCAAAGTCAGAGTTGTCAGAGACGGCATTATTATTTTTGAAGGCGTGCTTACTTCGCTTAAGAGAGAAAAAGACGACGCAAAAGAAGTTGCAAGCGGATATGAATGCGGTATCGGTCTTGAAAAATTCAATGACGTTAAGATCGGTGATATAATCGAAAGTTACATTTTGGAGCAAATCGAGCAATGAACAGATATGAAAGGATCAACGCGGAACTAAAAAAACAACTCTCGATAATTTTGCGCGAAGGCGTCAATGATCCTCGAGTAGCAGGCAAAATGATATGCGTTACGGATACGCAAGTCGACAGAGATCTTACGCTTGCGCAAGTATATATCAGCATTTTGGGAGCAAATGGCAACGAAAAAGAAGTGATAGACGGACTTCATAGCGCAGAAGGCTATATCAAGTCGCGCCTTAAGAATTTGATTAAGTTGCGTAATATGCCTTCGCTTAGATTTAAGTTGGACACCTCACTTGATTACGGAATGAAGATATCCAGAATTATCGACGATATACACAAAAAAGAAAACGCTATATCGGAGGATGGCGAAGAATAATGTATGAAGAGTTTATAAAAGCCGTTGTAAATAGCGAAATTATTTGTCTTATATCTCATCAAAATCCCGACGGAGATACTTGCGGAAGCGCATTGGCTCTTTATAGAGCATTGAAGTTGTTCGGAAAGGAGCAAGTATACATTTATTGCGACGGCATTTTCAGAAATTCTCTTCAGGTATTGGACGGTATTGACGAGTATAATAAATCGCGTGTTGATAAGTGCGATCTTGCGATTGCGTGCGATTGCGCGGAATACGATCGTATGGGTGTATATCTAGAACTTTTCAACAAGGCTAGGTTTCGCGTAAATATCGATCATCATAAGACCAACAGCAAATATGGAAATATCAATATTATCGAGCCCGGCGTAAGCGCAACTTGCGAAGTTATGTATAAGATAATCAAGGCGCTGGATCAAAAGAAGGCTTGTCTAGACGATGTTGTTGCCAAGTTGCTATATAGCGGATTGGTGACTGATAGCGGCGGTTTTTCTTTTTCAAACGTATCAAGTCAAACGCACGAAATTGCATCTAAACTCATTGCATACGATTTTTCGGCAAGTGATATTTGCGAACATTTTTTGAAGAAAGTGTCATTCAATGTTTTTAATTTGAGAATGAGAGCGCTTTCCAAAGCCAAGTTTTTTGAAGACGGCAAGATAGGTCTAATATACTTTTCTCAAGAAGATTTTCTTGCGACCGATACTGCGCCGGAAGATACTGAAGGCGCGATAAATTATATCAGAGACATAGATACCGTCGAAGTAGCGGCGGCTATCACGCAGACGAGACAAAGCAACTCTTACAAAGTAAGCATTCGCACAAGCGATAGGGTTGACGCATCGAGAATTGCCTCCGTGTTTGGCGGCGGTGGACATAAAAATGCGGCAGGCTGTCGAATTTCGGGTTTTTATGAGGACGTGAAGGACAAACTTCTCAAAGCGTGTTCGGACGAATTATATCAATAATAATATGAAGGTAAATTATTATGAATGGATTTGCAGTAATAAATAAAGGACTTGGAATATCTTCCAGCGACGTAGTAATCAAATGCAGAAACGCTCTAAGTCACGCAATCAATGAAAAGACCAAGTGCGGACATATGGGCACTCTTGACCCTATGGCAGAGGGCGTATTGATTATAGCCTTTGGTAATGCTACAAGGCTTTTTGATTATTTGCTTTCTAAAGAAAAGTCGTATGAAGCAGTTTTTACTTTTGGCGAGGCTAGAGATACTGTGGATAGAGCAGGCAAGATAATTGCCACTTCCGATTTGCCGAAGTATCAAAAGGTGCTTGAATTATTGCCCGATTTTGTTGGCGAAATCTCTCAGGTCCCGCCAAAATACAGCGCAGTCAACATCAACGGTCAGCGCGCTTACGATATGGCAAGAGCAGGCAAGGATTTTCAACTTGAAGCAAAAAAAGTTGTTGTAAATGATATAACTGTCTTGGATAAGACTCTTATCGGTGACGCTTGTCAGGATATAAAGGTATCGGTAACTTGCGGTAGCGGAACTTATATCAGAAGCCTTTGCAGCGATATTGCAAGAGAAGCGGGCGTATGCGGTTATATGTCCAAATTGACGAGAGTTACTTGCGGCGGATATACGTTGCAAGATAGCGTGACTTTGAATGATTTTATTAAAAATCCTCTTGACAACGTACGCAATGTAAAGGGGCTATTGCAACAAGTTATGCCAATTATTCAACTTGACGATAAGTCGTATGTCAAACTTCGCAACGGAAGATGTATAGACAGCAATTTAGAAGAAGGCACTTACGGAGTTGAATATAACTCAAACGTATGCTTTATTATCAACGTAAAGCGCGGCAAAGCAAAATCTGTCTGTTATTTACAAGACTGACCTTAAAATGAGCAGACACGAACTAAAGACGATAGAATATACTCAAATTTGCCAAGATGACTTGGTCATAGCGCTTGGCTTTTTTGACTGTCTGCATATGGGGCATACAAAGTTGATTCAATCCGCGAAATTGCTTGCATTCAGAAATAATACAAAATGCGGAGTATTTACTTTTGACAACAATCCTTTTGCTATACTAGGCAGAGAAAATTGCGGACAAATTTTAAACTTTGAAGAAAGACTGACGAGACTAAATGATTTGGAAGTTGATTATTGTATTAAAGCAACGTTTGACAAAGAGTTTTCGCAGTTAAGTCCTTTGGAATTTCTTCAAAAATTAGTTGCAAATAAGCATATCAAAGGCATTGTAGTAGGAAATGATTACACATTTGGATCAAAAGGCGAAGGCAACGTTGAATTGCTTTCAAGTTGGTGCGTAGAAAATTCAATAAACTTAGTCATTGAGCCTTTTGCACAAGATGAAGGCGGAAAAATATCGTCGACAAGAGTGCGTCAACTTCTTTGCGACGGAGACTTAGAGCAGGCTAATTTATATCTTGGACAACCGTATTTTATTATCGGACGGGTCGAGCACGGCAAACAACGCGGAAGGAATATTGGGTTTGCTACTGCAAACGTAGCCTATCCTAAAGACAAACTCAAGATAAAGTCTGGAGTGTATTATACGAGAGTATTGGTTGACGGAGTATGGCTTAAGGCAGTGACCAACGTTGGGGATCATCCCACATTTGACGATATGAACTATAATATCGAAAGTCATATTTTATTTTATAAAAATGATTTATATGGCAAAAAAATTACTATAAGATTTTTGCAGCGCATACGCGATATAAAAAAATTCACTTCAAAAGAAGAACTTGCCGACAGAATTAGCAAAGACGTAAGTTTTGCTTTGAAGAGCGAGTTGTGAGGTATTTATGATAAAATTCGGACCTAGCGGACTGTGTCAACAATTTGCCGAGAGCGGTAAAAAACATACTATTGAGGCAGGAAAATGGCTCAAAGATTTGGGGCTGGACTGCTTTGAGTATTCTTTTGGCAGAGGCGTAATGATAAAGCGTCAAACCGCTGAAGAAATCGGCAAAGAGTTTTTTTCAAACGCAATAGAAATCAGCGTACACGCTCCGTACTTTATAAATCTTGCTACGCAGGAAGAAGATAAGGCAGCCCACAACCATAGATATATATTCGATTCATTGAGTGCATTGAGAGCATTTGGCGGAAAAAGATGTGTTTTTCACCCCGGCAGTCCTCTTAAAACTCCCAGAGCAGAGGCAATGAAAGTCTTGCTAAAAAGATTTGAAGAGGTCTTGAGAATAAAAAATGACGAGGGATTTGAAGACTTAATACTTTGTCCGGAGACTATGGGAAAGATAGCGCAACTGGGAGACTTAGAAGAAGTAATTGCAATGTGCAATTTGGGAGATGAGAATATCGTACCGTGCATTGACTTTGGTCATCTCAATTCCAGAGAAAAAGGTCTCTATTTTACAAAAGACGATTACAAGCGTACGGTAGATAGACTTTTAGAGGGAGTCGGCGAGAGCAAAACTGACAGAATGCACGTACATTTTTCCAAAATACAATATTCATCGGGCGGAGAAGTAAGACATTTGACATTTGACGACACGACTTACGGTCCGGAATTTGAGCCGCTTATGCAAGTATTTGCCGATTATCGTCTCAATCCTTATGTCGTATGCGAATCGGCTGGCACGCAGACAAGAGACGCTTTGGCAATGAAAACATACTATAATACGTTGAATTGAGAAAAAATCATTGATTTTGCGTATAGACTTTACATATATCTAAAATTATGTTAAAATGATTTTATGGATATTTGCAGACGGTTATACGAGATGGCAGGATTGGACACACTAGTAATAATGACGCCGTCAAACACGCGATATTTGTCGGGATATTCATCTACCAACTGTCAAATTATTTTGAATAGAAATAATTCGTATTTTCTCACAGATATGAGATATTATCTTGAGGCAAGAGAGTATTTGGGAAATACATTTGAAGTATTGTGTCAAGATATTATGTCCTCAAAATCACTTATTGAGGGTGATAAAATAGGCATTGAGAATGATATTTCATATGGACAATACAAGACAATTGCTCAAATTGCCGGCGACAATCTTACGGATATTACGACATATATTACTGCTTTGAGAAATATAAAGACAGAATTTGAGATTGCGTCTATCAAAAAAGCTCAAAGCGTAACCGAACTTGCATATAACCAAGCGCTTAAGATAATCAAAGAAGGCGTGAGCGAAGTTGAGTTGGCAGCGTATATTGAGTATGTTATGAAGAAAAATGGCTGTCAAATAGCTTTTGACTCTATTGTCGCCTTTGGAGATCATACGGCGATTCCGCACGCGCATCCCGGTCAACGTAAACTCAAGAGCGGAGACTTTATCACAATGGATATAGGCGCAAAATATGACGGCTACTGTTCGGATATGACGAGAACAGTCGGATACGGACAATTGAGCGCAAAGCAAGCGCAGATATACGAATGCGTTCTCGAAGCGCAAAAACTTGCTATAGACAATTTGAAAGCAGGTATGACCGGCAGAGAAGGCGACTCGATTGCAAGAGATTACTTTAAGAAGAACTCTCTGGAGCAATACTTTACGCATTCTCTGGGACACGGGGTAGGAATCGATATTCACGAAGGCGTAGGACTTACGCCGAGAGAAGATGGGTTTTTGCAACCTAATATGGTTGTGACTGTAGAGCCTGGATTATATATCGACGGAGAATTTGGCGTACGCATTGAAGATATGGTACAAATTACGCAAAGCGGAGTCATTGACTTGACTAATACTGATAAACAACTAACTATACTATAAACATAAATTTGGAGGTATTTTATGGCTGATTTTATATTGGCAGGAGATTTTAGAAAGGGTGTTACGTTTGAAATGGACGGCAAAGTCGTCACTATCGTTGACTTTTTGCACGTAAAACCGGGCAAGGGCGCCGCATTCGTTCGCACCAAACTCAGAGACGTTATCAACGGCGGTACTGTTGAAATGACGTTCAACCCAACGGCAAAATTCCAAACCGCTCATATTGAGCATAAGACGATGGTTTATTCTTACAATGACGGCGACCTTTATTATTTTATGGATCCAAACACCTTTGATATGTTGCCTATCAATGGAGAAGCAGCCGAAGACGCTCTTAAGTTTGTTATGGAAAACGGAGAAGTTACGGTATCTTTCTACAATGGCAGCCCATTCTCTGTTGAAGCGCCAAACTTTGTAGAACTTTTGATTACGCACTGCGAACCGGGAGCAAAGGGTAATACCACTCAAGGCGCAACTAAGCCTGCAACGCTTGAGACCGGATTTACTTTGCAAGTTCCGCTCTTTGTCAACGAGGGTGATACTATCAGAGTTGATACTCGCACCGGTTCTTATATGTCCAGAGTTTAATTTGTATTGGGCTTAAAGTGAGGCGTCTTAGTTTTATAAGGCACTAATGCTTCCCATACGTTTTCAAACTCAATTGACGTACAGCAAGTATGTCTGCATTCGTTTTCATCATACAGAAAACATTTTTAATTGTGAAAATATTAAGTTACTCCTTTCTCGTCCAAAGAGAAGGGAGTTTTTAAATTATATATCTTATGTCACCTCGAGCGAAGTCAAGAGGTCTTTGATACGTCCATTATAACGTCATTTTGACCAAAGTTAAGCGGCGTTGAGTAATCTCAACAATAAAAATAACAGTAATTGACGCACGAGAAGCGACGTCATTTTTTTGTCGAAAAATTTATTGATTTCGGTATGTTTGTAATATTGTCATAGACGCTAAATCGCGTAATTATTATATTGTATGGAAATGTTATTGTCGAAGTTGATTCCGATATCTTTATTCAACGAATTGTATAGAAAAGTTGACTTCAATTTACTTACCGAAGTAAGAATGCGTCTTGAAAAGCCGTTGTATTATGCTGAAGCGGGAAAATATAAGAGAATTGACGGTTTGATTGTAAGCAAAGACGATTTGTTGTATACGCTTGGAGTTGCAACAAAAACTTCGCTATATGCATATGACGACTATTTAGCCGAAGGATTTATCACATACGACGGTGGAATAAGAATTGGAATAACCGGTGAAGGCGTGATTAAGAACGGTCGATTATCCACACTCAAAAACATAACTTCGCTGTGCATAAGAATACCCAGATACGTAAAAATTCACAACGAAAAGGTCGACTGTCTTATAAATAAATTTGACAACACTTTGATTATATCCAAGCCCGGCTACGGAAAGACGACGCTATTGAGATATATGATAAAGTCATTGTCGGACAGAGAGTATAATACGTTGGTCTTGGATGAGAGAGGCGAATTGAGCGGCGTTGTCGACGGAAAGTTGTCGATTGATTTGGGCTCTTGTACTGATGTTGTGGTTGGAGTGCCAAAAATCACTGCATATGCTTCGCAAGTTCGCAGTATGCGTCCCGACGTAATTGCAACTGACGAGATATTTGGCGAGAAGGAAATAGAATGTATTCTAGATTGTATCAGATGCGGAGTAAAAGTCATTGCGACGTTACATTCAGACGAAATTTCAAAGGTTAAAAAAAGTCCTATTTATTCTCGACTGTTAAGTGACTTTCGTTACGTGGTGTCGATTATAGGCATTGGCAATATTGACAGAGTAGTTGATTTGAGAGGCAATTATGCTTAAATTTGCGATCAGCGGCGTACTGTGCTTTATATCGGCGTATCTGGGAATAGCAGGCAAAAATTACTATGATAAGAGATGTAAATATCTCAGAGATTTCGACGATTTTTTGTCGTCGTTGCGTGACGGAATAAGTTATGCAAAAGACAAATTACCTCAGATAGGACGCAAATTTTTGTCGGGAGGAAAAGGCGCTTTTTACAATAATCTTGAAGAGTATATATGCCTTGCGGAGAGTTGCAACCCTACACAAGAGCAAGTCAATAAGTGTTTTGACAGCAAATATCTCTCTAAGTTCGACAAAGTGATGCTCAAAGATTTTTTTTTCCAACTGGGAAGATATGATTATGATACGCAAATATCGAGACTGGATCTGACGGAATCGCAACTCAAAAAAACTTTGGAAAAAGCCGAAAAAGAACGCAAGACGACAGGAAATCTTCTGCCAAAGTTGGGACTGGTACTCGGCATAGCAATTATGATAATTTTAGCATAGGTGAATTATGGCAATTGATATTATATTCAAAATCGCAGGAATAGGATTGCTTACCGCAATCATCAACGTCATTTTGAAAAAGAGTGATAAAGACGAGATAGCAACTTATGTCACAATAGCAGGACTTATACTCGTGCTGATAATGGTGCTAGATATGCTCGGAGGGCTCTTTGACACTTTGAAATCAATATTAAATCTTTATTAGCGCTATATGGATATATTCAAGATTGTAGGTATAGCAATAGTGGGATGCGTATGTACTTTGCTTCTCAAAAACACTCAATCGCAGTACGCAATGCTGTCTTCGCTTGCCACGGGAATAATTATATTGATTATTGCGCTCTCGTCATTTTCCAAAGTTATTCTGTCTTTTCAGGCAATAATAGATAAGACGGGCGTCAACAGCGAGCTTTTTGCTACGCTTTTGAAAATTATCGGAATCGGGTATATCACTGAATATTCGCAAAGCGTTTGCGATGATCTTGAGTGCGGAAGTATAGGAAAAAAGGTGTCGTTTGCAGGCAAAATAGCAATATTCTTATTGGCGTTGCCTATCATAGAGAATCTTATCAACACAGTCACGGAGATATTGTAAATGAAATTTAAAGGCAAAATATCGACCTATATCCAATATTTCTGTATAGCGCTGATACTTTGCATAGCGTTGGTAACAAGCGTGATCCGACCTGATGAAATATGCTATGCCGACAATGTCCAAGATTCGCAGGAGATACTTGAAGACAATATAGATCAGAATTTGTCAGGACTTGATTTAGAATCGCTTCAGCGGATTTTTGAATCGCTTGACGGCGACTTTAAATCACTCTTCGGAGAAGACGTAGTGACTACGGTCAAAGGCATAATCCAAGGGACGTTTAGGGGAGATTTTTCTACTTTTATGGAAATTTTGCTCAAAGGTCTTGGCAAATGCGTGCTGGATGTGTTACCAATGATTTTGACCATCATTGCTGTTGCAATAATATACAGCCTGTTGGAAGGACTTACCTCGTCTTTTGCCCAAAAACCTACGAGAAAACTTATATATTTTGCTACCTACAGCGCAATCATAGTACTTGTTATGGCGCAAGTTGGGGGAATAATTACGCTCACGACCAATACTATAGGCAACATAAAGTTGCTTATGGAGAGCATTTTTCCGATACTGCTTACGTTGACTACGCTATTAGGCGGAGTAAATTCGTCTGCATTTTTTTCGCCGTTGATGGCGACTTTGACGACGTTTATTACTACATTTATTTCATCGGTAATTATACCGTTTTTTATTGCAACTATTGCTTTCTCAATCGTCGGCAATATGACAAGCAGCGTTAAATTGGACAAACTTACCGGTTTTTTCAAGTCCACCGCTACATATGTATTGGGAGGGGTTTTTGGAATTTTTATAGCATTTTTGACCTTTCAGGGCTTGACGGGCGGAGTTATAGACAGCATTTCAATAAAGACGGCAAAGTTTGCATTGCAAAGTTATATTCCAATTCTTGGCGGATATCTCTCCGACGGTTTTGATTTGATGCTTGCAAGTCTCGTATTGATAAAAAATTCGCTTGGTATAGTATCTTTGCTAATGATACTCGGAGTTATAGCCCTGCCAACTCTCAAGATAATCATTTTAAGTCTTGCTCTTAAACTTGCAAGCGGAATAATCGAACCGCTATGCGACAGCAAGTTTAGCAAAATGTTGCAAAGCATATCTTCCAATTTGACTTTGCTTATCGTGTCATTGTTGGGAGTAGCGTTTATGTTTTTGCTCACGGTAATGCTTGTAATCTATACGTTCAATATAGGAATAGCATAAGTTTGACAGATTATTGCGTGATAAAATATTAAATTAACGAGGTGTTTTATGAGCGGTTGGCTTATAGGTATAGTAGGTGTGGTATCGTTGGGAGTGCTTATTGAAGTGCTGTTGCCTGAGGGAGAAAACAGCAAGTACATAAGAGGGATATTTTCCATAATAGTTATATTTGTTATAATTTCGCCGTTGCCAAAACTTGCAAATGGCGATTATATCAATGGCTTTACTTCGCAAAAACAAGAGATTTCAATCGACGAAGAATACTATATTAGCGTCAAATCCGACATTCAAGCAAAAGTTGAGGACAATCTCAAGCAAAAGTTGGAAAAAGCAGGTTATAACGACTTGTCCTTCGACATACAATTTGATGAAGAGTACGTTTTTATGATAAACAAAATCGTCGTATACGACAATGATATTGACGAACGGCAGTGGCTGAAACTGAAGGAGTTTTTAAGCGCTGTCACAGGCAATGCAAAAGTTGAAAAGGCGTAAGATTGCAATACGAGAGGTTATAAAGGTGAAAAAATTAAAGAAAATTGCAGAAAAATGTAAAAAAATTAAAGGTTTTGAAATAATTTGCGCTTTAGTCATAGCCGTAATAGCAATATGCATATATTTTAGTGTAAATGCGATAACAAGCAACTCAAACAAATCCCAAACGACTGTTCAAAAGCAAAGCGGACTAGTAGGAGAAATTCAAGAAATACTATCCGGCATAGAGGGAGTGGGAGAGTGTCAGGTGCTGATAACCTACAGAGCAGGACAAGATACTCAAGAAGTAGATAATCTCAATTCTACGGATAACATTCAAGGCGTCGTAGTCGTTGCGAGAGGAGGAAACGACGTGCTGACAAGAATAAAAATAGTAAATGCGTTATGTACTCTATTAAAAATAGATGCAAATAATATACAAATTTTTGAAATGAAATAATTGGAGGTCATTATGGCAAAAACAGAAAAAAGAAAGAAGTTATCTTCAAACGCAAAGAAAGCGCTCGTACTTTGCTGTATGGTAGGGCTTTTGGTGGTGACAGGTGTGTTGAACTTTGTGCTCAACTCGCAAATCAACAACTCTACCGACGTCGGCAACAACGGCGGAGATGGCAATGCTGTCGAAACATTTTTCAACTCTCACCGCAGCAATAGAGAGACTGCAAGAGCAGAGGAATTTAGTTATCTTGACGCAATAATCAAATCCGAAAGCACAAGCGAAACCGTCAAAGCAAGCGCAGAGCAAAAGCAAGTTGAATTGCTTGAGTTTATTGAAAAAGAACTCGTACTTGAGAGTATAATCAAAGCCAAAGGTTTTGACGACGCTGTCGTAACGATGTCTACAAATAACCTCAACGTAATCGTCAACAAGGCAGAACTCACTTCTCAAGACGTAGCGCAGATTGTCGGAGCAATGCTCAGCGAGACTGATTACGCTCGCAATCAAGTATACGTTATGTCTTACTCGGTTTAATATAAAGACAACAAAAAAGTATATATAAAAATTGCCGATCTCTATAGGTCGGCTTTTTATGTTATAAGTCCAATAATTATTATAATAATTAAATAAACAGACTTGTCAAAAGCGCTTTGATATGTTAGAATATAAATTGGCAAAGGAGGTATATATGTCAATGGAATCAAATTTGGACAAGAGTAAATCCAACGAAACGTATATCAACGTAATATCTTCCATCACAGGTAGCGCAGCGTCGCAAGTTGACGGAGTGGTGTCCGTAACTTACGGTAATAATAAAAAACAAAAAATTGGGAGAAAGTCATCTTCCAGAAATAAAGCTATCGATGTGGTCATCTACGACAACAGATTGGCAAAAATCGAAATTTCCGTCAATATTTATTATGGCTACGTAATTCCACTCGTTGTTTGCAAACTTCAGGAAAAAATAAAACAAGAGATAGAAAAATCTACTTTCTACAAGGTCAGCAGCGTCAACGTCAACGTCGTTGGCATAGTAGCGGGGTAATAAAATGAGCAGAAGAAATGCGCGGCTCAACGCTTATCAACTCATATTCGGATATTTGTTTTCTAAAGAAATAGACGAGCAGTCTTTGTCTTCAATGCTTGAGGCGGAAGATATTCAAGATGCTGACGGCGAATATATAAAAAAAGTGGTTTACGGTGTAAAAGAGCATTATGAAGAACTTATGGCTTTAATAGCCGACAATAGCAAAAATTTTAAAGTCGAGAGAATTTATAAGCCCGATTTGTCGGCGTTACTGCTTGCTTGCTACGAAATGAAATATATGGAGGAGATTCCTCTTGCAGTATCCATCAATGAAGTAATTGAAATTGTCAAAACTTTCTCTACGGAGAATAGTTCAAAATTTGTCAACGGCGTCTTAAAAGGCGTCTATAACTCATTAAAAGAGGTGTAATATGCTTATATACGGTAAAGAAGTCGCAGCAAAAACTTTGGAAAAAATCACTGCCGAAACGCAAGATTTTTGTCACAAATACGGAAGAAAGCCTACTTTAGCAGTAATAATCGTCGGTGAAGATCCAGCGTCGCAGACTTATGTTCGCAATAAAATCAATGGATGCAAACAGGTTGGATTCAATTCTTTGTCATACGAATATGCCGACGGAACTCCTCAAGAGGAAATAATTGCGCAAATCAAGAGTTTGGCAGATGACGATACCGTGGACGGAATATTGGTTCAACTTCCGTTACCCAAGGGATACGATGAAGAAAAGATACTTGCATATATACCCGACAACAAAGATGTCGACGGATTCAATGCTTCAAATATAGGCAGTCTATGTCTCAACAGACCGCGCACGGTATCTTGCACCCCATTGGGAGTAATGCATATGCTGGAATACACCGGAGTAGATCTGACGGGAAAACACGCGGTTGTACTTGGCAGAAGCAATACAGTCGGGAAGCCTATGGCTATGTTGTTGCTCAATGCCAACTGTACCGTCACTGTATGTCATAGCAAGACGAAGAATATGTCGGAAATTACAAAGCAAGCGGATATTCTCGTAGTTGCGATAGGCAAGCCTAAATTTGTCACTACCGATATGGTCAAGGACGGAGCAATCGTAATCGACGTGGGTATCAACAGAGTTGACGGCAAAATTTGCGGAGACGTTGATTTTGAAAGCGTTGCGCCAAAGACCTCGTTTGTTTCTCCTGTGCCGGGGGGAGTAGGACCTATGACGATTTCTATGTTGCTTTTCAACACTCTTATGAGCGCAAAATCTAGAGAGAATGAGAAATAATGGAAGGTAATATACTCAACGTCACTACTTTAAATAATTATATCAATTCGATATTTCGCGCAGAGGAAATGTTGCATAACATAAATGTTGCCGGCGAAGTTTCGGGGTTTAAGGTGACGAAGGGACACGCGTATTTTACGTTGAAAGACGAAAATTGTCAGATTGCTTGCAACTGTTTTAATTGCGCAAAGACTTATAAACCAAAAGACGGAGAGAGCGTTGTTCTCAAAGGCTCGGTTGACTATTACGCCAAAGGCGGGAGACTCAATTTCAACGTCGACAGTATCACCTCAATAGGGAAAGGCTTACTTGCGTATAAGTTGGAATTGCTTAGAGCGCAACTTGCAAAAGAGGGGCTTTTTGACTTGTCGTATAAAAAACCGATTCCGACTTTTCCAACGGATATATGCGTTATCACGTCCTTTAACGGCGCAGTTATTAAAGATATCAAAAAGACAGTAAGACGTAAAAACGACATTATCAATATATATATAAAAGACGTCAAAGTGCAGGGAATCGACGCTCATAAAGAAATTATATCTGCGCTTGACATCGTAGATAATATGAATTTCGACGTCATTATCATAGCAAGAGGCGGCGGCTCTGCAGAAGATCTAATGCCATTCAACGAAGAACAACTTGTGCGAGCAATTTTCAGATGTAAAACTCCGGTCATATCGGCTGTAGGACACGAAAGCGACACAACGCTATGCGACGAAGTTGCCGACTATAGAGCGGCTACTCCTACCGCTGCAGCAGAAAAGATAGCGTATGACGTCCAAGAATTCAAAGAATATATTTTATATTGCGGAAAGAGAATGAAGAGCGCTTTAGATAGCGATATTGCATTGAAAGGGAAAGACCTGAACGGCAAAGTAAACTTAATAAAAGCGCAAGTTAAGTTGAATTTTTCGCAAAATGCGAATAAAATCAACTTATACGTACAAAATCTAAAGAATATAATGGACAAGAAAATTTCGCTCTCTGAGGGGAAATATACCGCAACGCTGGCTCGACTTAAGGCAGATAATCCGCTTGGTATTTTGCAAAAAGGCTATTGGTATGTCAGTAAGAACGGACAAGCCGTTTTGTCGTCAAAAGATTTGCAAGCGGGAGACAATGTGTCGCTCAAGACGTACGACGGCAGAATCAAAGCGGTAATAACGGAGGTAGAATAATGAAATTTGAAGAATCAATAAAAGAACTTGACGTCATTGTCGACAAACTTGAAAGCGGAAAACTGTCTTTGGACGAAAGCGTAGAATTGTATTCAAAAGGTATGAATCTCTGCTTGGAATGCGCCGATAAACTTAATGAAATCAAGGGTAAGATTGCGCTTTTAGAAGAAAGTCAGCAAGGATTGGTTGCTAAGTTGGTCGAGGTAGAGTAATGAAGGATTTGCTTGCCGAGTACAAGAATATTTTTGAAAGGCAATTGCAAGATATCATTGCCGAATATAAGTGCGATATTCAACCTATATCGGACGCATTGGTTTATGCCGTGAGTAACGGAGGCAAGAGAATAAGACCTTCGCTTTGTTATCTTGGTGCAGATTTTTGCAAAAAAGATCCCGATTACGTCAAAAACCTTGCATTAGGCATAGAAATGATACACTCGTATTCGTTGGTGCACGACGATTTACCGTGTATGGACAACGACGAATTACGTCGAGGAAAGCCAACTGCCCATATTGTGTACGGAGAAGGTATGGCAATGCTTGCCGGTGACGCGCTCTTGAATATGGCTTTTGAAGTTATGCTCGACGATGTCAATTTTGACATAAATATGCGCAATGCAATGAGATATATTGCAAAAATGTGCGGAATAAATGGTATGATAGGCGGACAGTGTCTCGATTTGGCAAATCAGAGCAAAGAAAACTTTGGCATCAAAGAATTGACAAGGCTCAACAGATTGAAGACCTCGTGCCTGATTAGCGGCGCATTAGTTGGTTCGGCAATACGTTGCGGAGCAGACGACAATGAGATAAAGGCTCTTGACTTATATGCTCAAAACTTGGGAGAGATATTCCAAATAGTTGACGACATTTTGGACAGAACGTCAACAGAACAGGCGTTGGGTAAACAAGTCAAACAAGATATTGCCAATGACAAAAAGAGCGTCGTTGACTTACTTGGCATTGACAATGCAAGAAAGTATATCAAGAAGTTGGAGAACGAAGCCGTAGAAAGCATAAGCGCATACGGACAAAGATCTCAAAAACTTGTCGAACTGTGCAAGTTTTTAAGCAATAGATCCAACTGATTGCATATATAAGAAATTTAGCCCATATTTTATAATATGAGCAAAAAAAATAAGTCGAAGCAAAAGCGCGCAAAGTTGAATATTGCCGAAACTTGGGTAATAAAAATAACCTTGTTTACCTTTATTGGAGCAGTGATTTGCAGTTTTATTTCACAAATTACTACTTCAAAAAGCGATATAATAATATCAATAATGTTGCTGTCTTTTATGATACTGATAAGTATTATATTTGATGGAATAGGGTTGAGCGTAGCGTCTTGTAGCGAAGAAAAAATGGTCAAGTACGCGCGTTACACAAAAGAGTACGATATTGCGTTGAGACTTATTCGCAATGCCGAGAAAGTAAACAACATTTGCGCTGACGTCATCGGCGATATGAGTGGAATATTAAGCGGCGCGTGCGGAGCATCAATAGTCATTGAGTTGAATTTGAGCGGACAAGGCAGCCACTGGGCAACAATAATCATATCGAGTATTATTGCCGCAGTCACAGTGGGAGGAAAGGCTTCTCTTAAAAAGATTGCCGTCAAAAACAGCGCTGAATTTGTCTTTATGTCGGCAAGAATGATAGGAATATTCAGTTCAAAATTTACTGCGAAGAGGAAGAAGTAATGCAAATTCTTGACAAAATTAAGTTGCCTGAAGATATTAAGAACCTTTCTTTGAAAGAATTGGAACTTTTGGCAAATGATTTGAGAAATGTAATTACCAAGTATACGCTTGCCAATGGCGGTCATTTGGCATCAAATTTAGGAGTTGTCGATTTGACTTGCGCATTGAATTATGTATTTGATTTTCCCAAAGATAAACTTATTTTTGACGTAGGACATCAGTGTTACGCTTATAAAATACTTACGGGCAGACTCAAAGAATTTAATACGTTACGACAAAAAGACGGTATCAATGGCTTCCCAAAAAGAGAAGAGAGTCAATATGATACTGTCAATAGCGGGCACGCTTCGACCGCGTTGTCTATAGCCTGCGGTATGGCAAGGGGTGATATCGACGGCAATATAATCTGTCTCATTGGTGATGGCGCAATGACCGGAGGATTGTTTTTTGAAGCGCTCAATGATGTACTTACGCTCAACAAAAAAGTTATATTTATTATCAATGACAACAATATGTCAATCTCAGGCAATGTAGGATTTATCAATGAGTATTTGAAGATAGTCCGCAAATACGGCAATGAATTTACTTTTTTGGATATAGAGATGCTCAACAATATTGACGGACATAATATATCTGATCTCATAGGCAAATTGAAGTATGCAAAAAATTCAAAAAAGACTTTGGTGTTGCACGTAGTGACAAAAAAAGGCAAAGGATTTACAGACGCAGAACTCAATCCATCAAAGTATCACAGCGTAGGCAAAGTAAATGCAAAACCGACCTATTGTCAAGTTTTTGGAAAGGTTATGGCAAATCTTGCCGATAAAAATCAAGATATTTTTGCAATAACTGCCGCGATGACTGACGGTACGGGATTGAGTGAGTTCGCACAAAAATATCCGCAAAGATTGATTGACGTTGGAATTGCCGAAGGTCACGCAGTGACTATGTCGGCAGGGCTTGCATTGGCAGGAAAGAAGCCTTATGTCGCAATATATTCAACTTTTCTTCAACGAGCGTATGACAACATATTGCACGACGTATGTTTAAATAAGTTACCCGTCGTATTCTGCATCGACAGAGCGGGATTTGTGGGCGGCGACGGCGAAACGCATCAAGGACTTTACGATGTCGCATATCTTGGAGCAACGCCAAATATGTCAATTTTTGCCCCAAAGGACGGAGACGAGTTGGAGGATATTTTGACTTGGTCGCAGAGTTTTGACTCTCCGTTGGCAATACGATATCCAAAGAACGAAATATCTCGCAATTATAATATACATACGCCCATTGAATACGGCAAATGGGAGAGAATAGTAGAGTCTGACAGTCAAATTGTGTTAGTCTCCAATGGCGAAACGCTCGCCAATGTATGCGAAAGCGCTGAAATACTAAAATCACAAGGTATAGACGTTGACGTAATCAACGCACGATTTATAAGACCGTACGATGAAGAATTGCTCGATACTCTCAAAGGTAAAACGATATTTTTCTTTGAAGAATATATTATGCAAAATTCTCTTTACGCTCAAGCACTTGATAAGTTTAACAAAGAACAGGATGATTCTACTCAAATTTACGGCATAAATATTCCAAACGTGTCGTATTGCGTTGCTACTCGCAATCAACTTCTCAAAGAAGTCGGACTTGATACGGATGGCATAGTAAATTTTGTCAAGAGAAAACTTAATTAAAACTATGAGATTGGATGTCTTTATTTCGACAACTCAAAACTTGACGCGCACAAAGGCAAAACAAATGATAGAAAGCCGTTTTGTCAAGGTAGATGGCATATTGGTTACAAAGGCGGGATATGAGTTAAAAGACTATTCGGCAGTCGAAATATTGGACAATTTTAAATTTACATCGCTTGGCGGAGACAAACTTCAAAAGGCTTTTGACGACTTTAATTATAGCGTAAGCGGCAAAATATGCGTTGATATCGGCGCGTCAAACGGCGGATTTACAGACTGTATGCTCAAGAATGGCGCAGCAAAAGTCTTTGCTATAGACGTCGGAGAATGCGCTTTTGACGAAAAATTGAAAAATAATGACAGAGTAATAATAAAGGACAAGCTCAACGCGAGATATATTACATCTGAAGATTTAGGAGAATTGTGCGACTTTGCAAGTATTGACGTAAGTTTTATTTCTTTGAAGCACGTCTTGCCGTCGATATACGCTTTACTTAATGACGGAGGAGAAGTAATAGCGCTTATCAAACCTCAATTTGAAGCCGGCGCAAAAGAATTGAGTAAAAAAGGTTTAGTTCTAAATTCAAAAACTCATCATAGAGTGTGCGAAGATATAAAGACTTTCGCTATATCTATTGGATTTGACTTTAAAGGATTGACTACGGCACCAATAAAAGAGGGAAAAAATAAAGAATTTTTGATATATTTATGCAAAAGCATTGAATAATTATACAATATCATTTATAATTGAGATATGAAAATCGGTATAAAGACAAATTTAAAAAGAGATATAAATGCATTGGCGAGCAAACTTTTTTGTCAGAAATTGAGAGAAGTCGGCATTGAATATAGAGTATGCGACAATGCTGAAGAATATTTTGATGCAAAAGTTATTGCTACTACTAAAGATGTCTTTGAGTGGTGTGACATTGTCGTGGCATTTGGCGGAGACGGCACGATGCTCGATATCGTACGCAATTTGCCAAGTGATTTGCCAATTCTCGGAATAAATATGGGTAAAATCGGTTTTTTGACAGAAATCGACGAAAATCAGATGGGCTATGCGATTTCGTCATTGCTAAGCGGAGATTATACGATTGAACGTCGTTCGATGCTCAAGTCCACGTATATAAATCAGGAGTTCTATGCGCTCAACGAAGTAGTTGTTAGTTGTCAAGATCCCTGCCACGTATCGGTTTTTGATATTTATATTGACGGAATCTTGGCTGACACATTAAGAAGCGACGGCGTACTTGTGTCCACACCGACGGGATCTACAGCATATTCTTTATCTTGCAACGGACCGGTATTAAGTCCGACGGTAAAAGCGTTGATCGTCAATGGTATTTGTCCGCATTCGCTGCACAGTTGTCCTATAGTAGTCGACGACAGTATGAGTATAAAGATATCTACAAAAAACAATTATATGCGCGTCATTGCCGACGGTACTATAGTTGCAAAATCGCAGGAAGAAGGAATGGATATTAATATTGAAAAAGGCGCAAAACAGGCATCGTTTGTGCGATTAAAAAATCAAAATTTCTATGCAAAACTTCGCGCAAAACTCAATTATTGGGGTGATTAGGATGTCGAATAAAACTAGACAACAGGCAATTTTAGATATAATTACGCAAAATGAACTTGACACTCAAGAAGAACTTGCGTCTATGTTGCAACAGCGCGGCTACAACGTCACGCAAGCAACCGTATCAAGAGATATAAAACAACTTGGACTTGTAAAAATAGCCGGAAAATCAAAGAAGTACCGCTATACGCAGGTCAGTTACAAAGAGCACGGATTACACGCAAAATATGACAATATCTTTAAAGAAAGCGTGCTAAGTATGCAAAACGCAGGCAATATGATTGTTATTAAGACTGTTTCCGGCGCAGCAAATTCTGCCGGAGCATTTATAGACAGAATGAACTTACCTCAACTTTTGGGCTCTATTGCAGGCGACGATACGATATTTTGCGTAACAAGAACCGAACAGGACGCTGTCGACGTAATAAATATAATTAAGGATAGTTATTAATATATGTTGACCAATCTTAACGTAAAAAATATTGCTTTGATTACTTCTCTTGACGTCAATTTTAATCAAGGGCTTAATATTCTGTCAGGCGAAACCGGTGCGGGTAAGTCAATAATTATTGACAGTTTGAGTTTTGTTTTGGGTAAAAGAGCCGATAAAACTTTGATTAGATATGGAGAGAATACCGCAAGCGTAACGGCGGTATTTGAGAATATAAGTGAAAATACCCAAAATATACTTAAAGAATATGATATCGAAGTCGCAGACGAACTTATATTAAAGAGGACTATGACGGTCGACGGCAAAAATACTTGCTCTGTCAACGGACAGCGCGTAACGCTGAGTATGCTTAAAGAAGTTGCCAATACTCTTGCCGACATATATTCTCAACACGAGAATATTACTGCTCTCAACAGTCAGTTTCATCTTAATATCATAGATAAATACGGCGAAGAGACTATCAACATTTATAAGGATATACAAAAAACAATTATATGCGCGTCATTGCCGACGGTACTATAGTTGCAAAATCGCAGGAAGAAGGAATGGATATTA
>WSNH01000115.1 GCA_013316135.1 Clostridia bacterium | reverse complement strand
TTATAATATTTAAAACTATTTTAGAGCATTACAGATTGTCTCTCCGTCATATTGAGCGAGACGTGGCGGAGTAGAATATCTCTAAATAAAAAACGTTTATAATATTGAATAGCGAGAAGATATGGCAAAAATCACGGCAATAGACAAGGGGAGCATAGGCGAAGAGTTGGGACTTGAAGTGGGTGACGAACTCATAGGTTTCAACGGTGAGGAAATTGTAGATATACTTGACTATGTATACTACGATTCCCAAGAGTTTTTTACTCTCAATCTCAAGGCAAAGCAAGGTGAGCGAGTCGACGTGGAAATTGAAAAGGACGAGAGCGAGACGCTGGGACTTACTCTTGACGAAAGCGTAGAACTCGAGCCTATGCGTTGCAAAAACAAATGCGTATTTTGTTTTGTAGACCAACTTCCCAAGGGTATGAGAGAGACGCTTTACGTCAAGGACGACGATTACCGCTTGAGTTTTGTCAGCGGCAACTACGTCACGTTCAGCAATATAGGGCAAAAAGAGTTGGATCGAATTGTCAAGTTGCATTTATCTCCGCTGTATATCTCGGTGCACTGTTTTGACAAGGATGTCAAGACTAAATTAGTCGCAAATCCCGAGGCGGCAAAGGTCTTTGAAAAGATGAAGTTTTTGGCAGATCACGGCATCGTAATGCATACGCAGATAGTGCTTTGCAAGGACTTCAACGACGGCGAGATACTATTGCAGACATTGGAAGAACTTCACAAGTTATATCCGCAGGCGCTTTCGACGGCGGTAATACCCGTGGGATTGACTTGTCACAGACAAGGACTTTATCCCGTGACGCCGTTTGACAGAGACTCTTCTAGGCAAGTCATTGATATGGTGGAGAAGTTCAACGACAGCGTAGGCGGCAATTTCTGTTGGTGTAGCGATGAGTTTTATATCAAGGCAGGCAGGGATTTGCCGGACTACTCGGCTTATGGAGACTTTTGTCAGATAGAAAACGGCGTCGGATTGTGCGCGGAGTTTATCAATTCTTTCGATATTGCTTTGTCACAAGTCAAAGGCAGTGACAAGGCGCTTGAAGTGGCAATTATCACGGGACAGTCGTTTAAAGGTATTTTGGCAGGGCTTTTAGAAAATTTGAAGAGCAAATATCCCAACTTAAAAACGCGAATATGCGATATATACAACGACTATTTCGGCAGGTCAATCACGGTATCGGGGCTTATCACCCCCACCGATATAATCAAGCAAGTCGGGGATATGCCTAAGTACACCGTAATTCCGTCGACAATGTTGAGAGAATTTACCGACACGTTCTTGGATGGGTACTCGGTGCCGGAACTGGAGGCGGCTATACATACTCGAATCAAAGTGTCGCAGGGCGGAGAAAGTCTCGTGAAAATCATAGACGAGTTAGTAAAAAACCAAGAATAGTAATCAAAATCATCCAACTGTTGTTACAATATAGCTTTGCATTACAGTTGCGATTTATGTCCGCAGAGCGGACGGCGAGGTGCATATGAAACCATTGATAGCAATCGTAGGCAGACCCAATGTGGGCAAGTCTACACTTTTCAATAGAATAGTGGGCAAGAAAGTCAGCATAGTAGAAGACTTTGAAGGCGTCACGAGAGACAGATTATACTGCGACTGCGAGTGGTGCGGCTGTCAGTTTACGCTCATTGACACCGGCGGACTTGAAATAAAGAGTCAGGACAAAATGTGGAGGCATATCAGAGCGCAGGCGCAAATGGCTGTGGAGATTGCCGACAGCATTATTTTTGTAGTCGATGGAAAAGCGGGTATGACGGCAAACGATATCGAAGTTGCCGAGTTTTTGCGTACGAGCAAAAAGCCTGTCACGATTGCTGTCAACAAACTTGACAATAACGAGCAAGACGCGATATACGATTTTTATTCACTGGGCGTGGGAGACGTAGTGGGAGTGTCTGCCGAGCAGTCCAAGGGCATTGGAGATTTATTGGATATCGTGACGGAAAACCTACCCAAAAGCAATCCAGACGAGCAGGAAGAGATAATCAATATTGCCATAGTAGGCAAGCCTAACGCCGGCAAAAGTTCTATTACCAACAAACTTTTGGGATATGAGAGAGTTATAGTCAGCGATATAGCAGGCACGACGAGAGACGCAATAGACACTGAGTTTGAGTGGAACGGAAAGAAATTCAACATTATAGATACTGCGGGTATTCGCAAAAAGAGCGCCGTAGACGAAGGAATTGAGCAATATTCCGTATTTCGTTCTTTGGCGGCAATCAGGCGCGCGGACGTAGTGCTCGTCGTCATAGACGCAGAAGCGGGAATGAGCGAGCAAGATATTAAGATATGCGGTTATGTACACGAGCAAGGCAAGCCGTCTGTGATTGTTATGAACAAATGGGACGCCGTAGAGAAAGATACTTTCACTATCAATACATTTAACAAAAAGATGCAGGGCGATCTCAAATTTATGGACTATTTCCAATCCATCTACGTGTCTGCGTTTACAGGACAGCGTGTGGACAAGATACTTGCGTTGGCAAGCGAGGTATACGAACAGTCTGTGCGCCGAGTACAGACGGGAGTGCTCAACGATATTATTGCAGACGCAGTCGTTGCAGTCGAGCCGCCGTCGCACAACGGAAAAAGACTTAAGATATACTACGTCACGCAGGGAGGAATTCAACCGCCTACTTTCGTATTTTTCGTAAACGACAGCAATCTTATGCATTTCAGTTACGAGAGATATTTGGAAAATACGTTGCGTAAGACCTTTGAATTTAAGGGGAGTCCAATAAAATTGGTTTTCCGCAACCGCAAAGAGGAAAACTAAAACAATAAGCGTTTTTATACGTCGCTATTAGCCAAGTTTAATGGAAATATCTCCACTTGTCACCTTTGGTGAAGTCGAATGGTCATATTCTCCTCTCGTTGCCCTGAGCGGAGCGTAGCGAAGTCGAATGGGGCGCAACCTTTAAAAAAGGAATATATAGGAAAATATCCAAAAACCTTGCAAGAGTTGCATTGATATGCTAAAATAATAAAAAAATATGGAGAGTGTTTATGAACTACAGTCAGTTGTCAAAAGAAGAACTTCAACAGATTTACGATTTGCAAAAGAATGAATACGACAATCTCGTATCGCAGGGCTACAGCGTTGATATCGCAAGAGGAAAGCCCTGCAACGAGCAACTTGATATTGCTATGCCGATGTTGAATATGGAAGGCATAGAGAATATGCCCAAGAGTTACCGCAATTACGGAATGCTTGACGGTATACCCGAGTTGAAAAAAATCTTTGCTCAAATGTTGGGCGTAAATATCAACGAAGTTATTTTGGGAGGTAGCAGTTCGCTCAACCTTATGTATGACACGATTCAAAGAGCGCTGCAGTTTGGTATAATGGGTGGCGCGCCTTGGAATAAGTCGGCGGTTAAGTTCATTTGTCCGGTACCGGGTTATGACCGCCACTTCGCGATTTGCGAGCATTTCGCTATTGAGATGATAAATGTGCCTATGGACGCACACGGACCCAATATGGATCTTGTAGAGCAACTTGTTGCCAATGATGAAAGTATCAAGGGCATATGGTGCGTACCAAAGTATTCCAATCCTACGGGCGTAACTTATTCCGACGAGGTCGTCAAGCGTCTTGCAAGTATGAAGACAAAAGCAAAGGACTTTAGAATTTTCTGGGACAACGCATATGTTGTACACGACTTGACCGACACTCCCGACGTCTTGGCAAATATAATGGAACTTTGCAAAGAAGCAGGCACGGAAGACCGAGTATATCAATTTGCGTCCACGTCAAAAGTTACGATGGCTGGCGCGGGAGTAAGTTGTATCGCGACGAGTGTCAACAATGTCAAAGATATTCTTTCGCATATGACTATGCAGACTATCAGTTACAACAAAGTATGGCAGTATATACATTATCTCTTCTTGAAAGATATGGACAACGTACGCGAGATAATGAAAAAACAAAGGGATATCATCAAACCCAAGTTTGACACGCTTTTAAGAGCATTTGAAGACAGTTTTGGCGAAGATAGCGGTATTGCAACTTGGACAAATCCCAACGGCGGATACTTCATCACGTTGGACGTGCTTGACGGCTGCGCAAAGAGAGTATGTATGCTTTGCAAGACGGCAGGTTTGACTTTGACGGCGGCAGGCGCTCCGTTCCCATATGGCAGAGACGTCAACGACAGGACTTTGAGAATTGCTCCGACCTTTACGTCTGATAGCGATCTTATTGTCGCAACTCAAATTCTCACTTGCTGCGTTAAACTTGCCTGCGTAGAAAAATTGCTGGAGAAATAATATGAAAATCGTCATAGCGTCCGACTTGCACGGCTCAAGTTATTACGCTCAAAAGATCAAGGATATATTCATTCGCGAGCAGGGCGAATTGCTCGTGCTTTTGGGCGATATTTACAATCACGGTCCTCGTAATCCTTTTCCCAAGGACTATGCTCCAATGCAAGTTGCTCAGACGCTCAATTCTCTCAAAGATAGGCTTTTGGTAATCAAGGGCAATTGCGACAGCGAAGTCGATACGCTTATCAGCGAGTTTGATTTCAGCGAGTTTTCGCAGATCTTTGCCGACGGACTTAAGATAACGCTTACGCACGGACATAAGTTCAACAAAGACAATATGCCCGTCAATGCGGGGGACGTGATGTGCTACGGACATTTCCACACCGGTTTTATTGATGCCGTAGGCGACGTTGTGGTAGCAAATGCAGGTTCGCTGTCTCTGCCTAAAGAAGGCACGGCGCATAGTTATTTGACAATACAAAACAATATTATT